>JAFGIT010000190.1 GCA_016929465.1 Candidatus Coatesiibacteriota bacterium
AACGTCATGTCCTGCACGCTTCCGGAAAGGAACTCGCAGGTGTAGTGCGTCCATTCACCATCCTGGAACCTTGCTATCTGCCCGTTTGCCAGGCTGCACCAGGGGTGGAATTCACGATCCACGGCGATTCGGGTTATCGGCCCATTCGGGATTGGCGCTCCCTCATTGACGATATTGATGAAGCCGTCTTGATTGTGGCAATAGAGATCGCCATCGTCACCAAGCGCCCACGCGAGTCCCATTCCATAGGGCTCCACCTGGTCAATCCAAACGCCATCCATGGGACGCGAGGTGACCTCGAGCAGCTTCCATTCGCCTCCGAAGGCCTGATAGTAGAGACCTCCGCTACTGCAAACGGCCCATTTATGGTCCGAATTCCAAGCGTCAATCTCATAGACAATGCTCCGGGGAGAGACGAGTGCGCTCCCGCCGCCTGCTCGCCAATTTGTCCGCTGAAGGCCTTCTTCCGGCCCTGCAGATAGAGCCCACGTGTTGTTCTCGAAGCAAGTGGTGTATTGAAGATCGGAATACCCATAATACATGTCGATGGTCTTGTACTCGTCATCATGGATATAACCCAGATTGACTCCCTCACCTAAGAGGACGATGTTCTCGGGGCCAGCGCAAATGCTGATCGCGTCGTCAGGCAGTTCAATGTGCTTCCATCCAACTCCATCCCATCGCCGCAATATATCCGCATCGATATTCCAGGTGCCGAATAGATTTAGCCGATTCCTGCCATCGATCGCACAGATACGGTCGCTGTAGTAATTCCTCATTACGCCGGTATCAGAGATCTGTTCCCATGTCTCCTCACCAGGCTCTGGAAAGACGCCATGCTCGGCGAATGAGAGAGACGACACTGTAAGAACCAGGGCCGCTGTCGCAAAGATTCCTCTCATGTTCATAATATTCTCCCTGTCGAATATCGCTGCTAACAATCAATATTCGCTATCACGGTTATTCCTGACGCGCCTGGGATTCCATCCATCCGGTCCGGACGCGTCGATTCAAGAAAGTATATGCAGGTTTCGTGCCAAGACGCCCTGCTTTTTTCATTCACGAGCGCGGCAGGGGCTTTATGGGCGGTATGCGGACGAGAGAGGGAGATGTGCGAGGATTCGGCAAGAGTCTCCAGGTGGGTCAAAAATTGACCCACCCGTCAAGGATGACAGCCGGTGTGCCTAGGCGATATTGGCTATTAGAGACGATTTAGGCGAACGTAATGGGGTGGGTCAATTTTTGACCCACCTGAAATGCCAGATTCTGTAATCCAGCGCAATCAATCAACTGGAATCAAGCTTTGGGGGTTGTTATTCCCTCAAATACGATCAATGGCTCGAATTCATGACCGTTATGTCGTAGGTGTCAACGTTGCTGCTCAGCTTGTCGAATCTGCCCTCGAACATGAATCCTATTAGAACCAGGTAATCACCTGGAATCATTGGGGCGGGGCCAATATCTAGCGCGCCCATATAAATAGGAGCCCTTCGCTTCGCCCAGAACCGCGCGATGAGTGGCGTGGCCTCTGCCGAGTGGTTGGGGAGAAAGAGCCACTCTCCGGTGTTCTTATTCCAGAAGGCAATATAGATGTCGGTCAGCATCCCGACCCACGATGCGTTCTTGGCGATCGTATTTATCCCGACGGTCTCCCCCGGTGCATAGGTTTGCTTTTTGCACTGGAAGTCGATCTCGATGCCATCCGCTTCAAAGGCCATTTTGACGATCATCTCGTCAGTGATTATGTATGGATTGTCGAAGTGGTCTAAAAAAATGTCCTGAGGCACTCCCGATAGAGCCTCGCATGTATAGTGAATCCACTCATTCGTTAAGCGGCGCCATCTCGCGACCTGATTATTCTCGAGCAGGCACCATGGGCAGAGTTCCTTGTCGATGGCCAGGCGCGCGATCGGGGCATTTGGCTCTGGGTAGCCCTCTTCAGCCATATTGATGAAATTGTCGCCTTCGAGACTGAGGAGATAGCCACTTCCGTTGGCCCACAAGGCCTCGGCACCATAGGGTTCGACCTGAATTATCGCGTGATTTTGGCCACTCCTGGGCTCCTGGGGCGTCCATTCAACTCCACCCAGAAGGTCCCACCAATATAATCTACCATCGGAGCAAGCCCACCTGCTGCCACCGCGCCAAGTATCGACCTCAGAGAGGAGAGTATATCCGGGTATCGGGAGCCAATCGCCGCCACCATGCAGCCAGTTGGTTCTCTGAAGCCCGTCGTCGGGACCGTATGAAAGCACCCATTGGTCGTCATCGAGACAAGTTGTGAACTGGCGCTCGGAATTTGCGCAGGTCATCTGGATCTCGTGGTACTCATCATCCCTGATGTAGCCGAGATTCATCTCCTCTCCGATAATGATGGCGTTCTCTTGGCCAGCGCAGAGGCTCCATATAGGCTCGGAGTGGTCGATATTCTGCCAGGACTCGCCGTCCCAGCGCCTTAAATTGGTCACATAGTCGTCTGATACGCCGGTATTGCACACATAGAGTCGGTTCCTGCCGTCAAACGCGCAACAGCGGTCGCTCGCCCAGTGGCGGCTGCAGCCTGTCTCGGAGACGACCTCCCAGACTTCCTCCCCGGGAACGGGATATACAATCTGGCCGATTGCGATGATTGGCCATCCAAGCGAGGAGACCAGAATAACGGCCAAAAGAAGAAAAACTAATCGGGGCATGATGACCTCCCTTATCTTTTGACAATAATGTACTTGCGGGCGGGCGGAGATTATTAGACCGCAGCGCTATCGGTATGTCAAACCGAAATCTCATTCCATGGGGCTCGTCAGCTTGCGTTAGGACAATCTGACCGCCACTCGCTCCCCGTGCGGATTTATGCGCTGCCCAATGTTGAATATGGGATATCAATCTTTTTATTGACTCTTCAATAAACAAATTTGTAAGCTTGCTATTGCCGCGCAGCCACAAAATGGGAGGTTTATATTATGAGCAGACCGGTTCAGTCACGAGCATCGATGGGGCTTATCTCCGCTATCTCGCTGTTCTTTCTCTTCCAGACCGCGCTTTTGCTGGGTCAACCCACGGTTACGATTTACACGGACAAGGACCTTTACTTGGAAGGCGAGACGGTCGATGTCAGCCTTTCCGCAAGGAATCTGAGTGAGGAGATGTCGGTGGATGTATATATCGGATATATCAACCCGACCGGCTTTCTCTATACACTGGGCTCTGGAGGGTGGACGAGTGCGATAGAGGTCTGGGTCCCGGACCTGAATATTCCGAGCCCATTTAACATGAATCCGACCGTGTTCTTCACCTATGATATCCCGTCAACGATGCCGCCTATTGGGGAAGACGGCCAGTCCACCTTTGCGGCCGGACTCGCGTACCCTGGTGAATTCAGGTTCGTGAGTTCGATCAGTTTCGCCGATTTCGAAGTCCAGTCAGAAACAGGGGCGCCCGAGGCCTTTATTGACGGAATTACGCCAAATCCGGCGATGCAGGGCGTTGATGAGGTGTCATTTTTCGGCCACGGTGTTGATTCGGACGGCCGGATCATTGGTCATAAGTGGCAATCGGACCTGGATGGGATTCTCAGTTTATACGAGGATTTCAGCGTCGATGCGAGCGAGCTCACGGTTGGCACGCATACTATCTCCTATACCGTACAGGACAACGAGGGCAATGAGTCTCATCCTGCAACAGATGTCCTTGAGGTCCAGGAGCTGTCAGGGGTGCACTTTTACGTGAACGGCCAGACAGGCATCGACACAAATAATGGCTCCATCGCATCGCCTTTCAGGACAATTGGCCGGGCGCTTGGCGCGTCCCAACCATCTGCCAGCAACAGAATGACTATTCATGTGCAGGCAGGCACATATTCTCGTGGAACGAACGGTGAGATATTCCCGATAAATATGCGGAGTTACGTGACGCTGATCGGGGCGTCTCCCGAGACGACGATACTGGACGCCCAGACCACCGCATATCACGTGCTCTCCTGTAACGATGTGGTCGACGTCAGGATCGAGAGCCTCAAGATCAAGGGAGGGAACGCAAAGGGGTATGGTGCGGCGGGGTGTGGAGGGGGAATACTCTGCACCAATAGCTCGCCCGTCATCAGAGACAATATGATCACGATGAACGAGGCGATCAATGGTGCTGGGATCTACTGCAGCGGATATTCTTCCCCCCAAATCACCGACAACTCTATTGGGACCAATATTGCTTCCTATGGAGGGGGCATTATGAGCGTTAACGACTGCTGTCCGTTGATAGACGGCAACGATATCAGCTTCAATATTGCAAAGCTTGCCGGAGGCATTCTCTGCTACGATGACAGTTCGCCGACTATACAGAACAACGAAATAAGCTCCAATAGCGCCACGGGCACGGCTTCGCCCGAAGGCTGCGGCGGAGCAATTTCATGCTTGGATGACTGTTCTCCGTCAATATTGAGCAATACGATAGTCGATAACGAGGGGAAATATGGGGGCGCGATCGCGTGCCTGGATCACAGCGAGCCCGAAATCCAAGGCAATTCGCTGCAAAGCAATAGCGCGACTTTTGGAGGTGGCATCTTCTGTGACGACAGTTCGCCGGATATCGTAGAGAACACGATCGAACAGAACACTGCCGGAGTCAACTTCAACGGCGGAGGCGGCATATATTGCGACAACGACAGTTCTCCTCTCATCGATGGCAACACCTTGAGTGAGAACACCGGATGGGCCGGCGCTGCGATTCTCTGCACGGCCAATTCGTCCCCGACAATCCGTAACAACGAGATATCCGACAATGCGGCGAATGCCTTCGGTGGAGGTATCTACTGCATCGACCACTCTGATGCGGTCATCGAGAACAATTCAATTGTTCGCAACACTGTCGATGCTGCTGGAGGTGGTGGCGTGTACTGTTTGACGCATTGCTCGCTTTTTATCTTTGGCAATACGATTGCAGACAACGAGGCTGCCTTTGGCGGCGGAATCATGTGCAGCGATAGCACGCCCGAGATCATCGGCAATCTCCTCGTGGACAACACAGCCCGCGTCGATGGCGGGGCGATCGTCTGCATCGAACATGCGAATCCGGAGATATCGAATAACACGATCAAGGGCAATTCAGCCGACCAGAACGGTGATGGGATAATGAGCTACGAGGGCTGCAATCCGACAATACAGAACTGCATAATCTGGGATAACGGCGATGACCTATATGGTTGTGTGGCCTTCTATTGCTGCATCGAGGATCCGGACCCCGGTGACGGCAATATCCATGATGATCCTATATTCGCCGCAGGACCTCGCGGCAGTTTCTACCTGGATCCGGATAGCCCATGCATTGACGCGGGGAACACTTCGGCTGCCGCTGCCGGTCTTGCCGGTCGCACGACGCAGAGTGACGGTTCCGCGGATTCGGGACTGGTGGACCTGGGATACCACTATCCCCTTCCGTAAGAAGCGTAGCATCAGAAAAAGAGCATTATTAGCAAACCTGGTATCAGGTCATTTCTGCATCATTGTGATTCCTTGCAGCACCTGAAACCTAGCCCGGATAATTCATAAATAGGGGTTTTTATCTGGGGCGACAGGTGTTATTGTGGCTTAAAAAAGGCAAACTAAGACAATAACAC
>JAFGIT010000191.1 GCA_016929465.1 Candidatus Coatesiibacteriota bacterium
CCTCGGAAAGCCCACCCTACACTAAGTAATCTTTGCAGCCCTACCGCACCTCTATCTTCTGCCTGGCCTCGATCTGTGATCTGTTCAGCCCATGCACGCAATCGAAGAGCTTCGTCTTGAATGTCCCGGGGCCAGGACCGCCCTCGGCCGCCAATTCCGCAGCGATCTCGAAGCAGCAAAGGCCTGCAGCTGCCGCTCTGGCGAGGTCGGCATCGACTGCGCAAAAAGTCCCGATGACCGACGCGGCCATGCACCCGGTCCCGACGATACACGCCATCATGCCATGCCCGTTCCGTACGAGGTAGGTCCCCCTCCCGTCGGTAACAATGTCCTCCTCTCCGGTAATCGCGACCGTGCACTCCCGATCTCGCGCAAGCTCCATCGCGACCTCTACGAGATCCCTCCCAACGGCGCCGCCATCGACACCCTTCGTCCGAACATCCTCGCCGGCGATGCGCGCGACCTCGGAGGCATTTCCCTTGATCACGTCGATCTTGACCTCGTTCAGCAGCTCGAGCGACTTCCTATCCCTGAAAGCAGTTGCGCCCGCCCCGCAAACATCGAGTACCACAGGGATGCCCTTCTTATTTGCCGAATTCGCCGCGATCTTCATCGAATCGACGAGCTCGCTCGTCAGCGTGCCGATGTTGAGGACCAGCGCCGATGCGATGCCCGCCATGTCTGCAACTTCCTCCGGCGCGTGGGCCATGACGGGTGACGCACCAAACACCTTCACGATATTCGCGCAGTCATAGATCGTCACCCAGTTCGTCAAATGGTGGACCAGTGGCTTCTCGGCCCGGACCTTCTCGAGTATGTCGTAAGCACCAATGGTCATTTGTTCTCCTAACAAGTCAAATGAAAGCCAGCAGCGACATTCTTCTCCGATTCCAGCGCATTGTATCTAACGACTGCCTCCCCTGTCGGGACCGCTATCAGTTCTATCCCATGCGATTCGAGCAGCGCCGCGACATCATTCGGCACCTTCAGGACGCCGTAAGCGCCGGTCCCGATGATGAGCACGTCGGGCTTCGCAAGAATGATGTCGGTAATATCCGTCTCGCAGAGACTGTGCCCATCTTTCCGCCACCAATTGGGCTCGATGCGCCCTTCGACTATCTTGAGGTCGGCTGAATACTTCACCCCACCGATTGTCATCGAGCCAAAACTATAGGAATCGATCATGTATAAATCCTCATCCAGTCTTTTGAATCCTGCAAAATCCAATCATGCACCAATCATATCATTGAATCAAAAGCTCAGAATCTCCAGAACCACGCCCAGAGAGCTCGTTGCCGAAGAGGCAGCCGAGGCGAATCCTGCGAAGCACCTCATATTCTATATCAATTCACCTCGAGTGAATTATTTTGGGGGCAAGAGAGGGCAGCCATCGGTCAGTTCTTCATCAAATACTTGAATCTAATGGCTCGTATCGGTATTATTTCGAGAAATTACCATATCTATATGTCCTTAAGGATAATGTTGAATCTCGGAACCTAAACGGCTGCCGCTAGGGCGCGCTATTCAAGGAGGCAAGAAGATGAGAGCGAGCGTCTTGATAGCTGCCGTAATGACGATTCCTCTTGCGATAGCGGCCTACGCTGAGCCGTCCATAGGTATCCATATAGATTCCGACCTGTATGCATTTGCTGACACGATCCAGGTCAGCCTCTCCGCCCTTAACGATGGGCCCGATCTCTTTGTGGACGTTTACTTGGGCCTGATGACCCCAACAGGAGCCATCTACACCCTTGGTGGGGAGGCCTGGTCCGTGGGGATTTCGCCCTGGCTCTCTGGCATGCACTTCCCGAGTGGCTTCAGTCTGGACCGCACCCCTTTCCTCCATTTTGGGGTCCCATGCGATATGCCCCCGATAAACTCACCGGGGGGATACGCCTTCATCGCGGTGCTAACCTTCCCCGGCACGCTCGATTTCGTCTCACAGGAGTCAGTCGCCCAGTTCGGCGTGTTTTGCATGCCGACCGCGGAGTATTATGTGGACGCCGAAGCCGGTGATGACGCGAATGATGGCTCCCAATTGGAACCACTTAAGACGATAAAGAGGGCTTTAGCCGACGCGGCTGGAACCGAAGGCGCGCCTGTGACTATCCGAGTGGCAGCCGGGACCTACTCCCAAACGACCAATGGTGAGTCATTCCCCCTGCGTATGAAGAGCTGGGTGACAATATCCGGCGAGGACCCGGACAACACCATTCTCGATGCTGAGGGAGAGCCAGTGCATGTAGTTCAGTGCTACGATGTTGAAGACGCCACGATAGAGGGCTTCACGATAACGGGCTCCGCAGTCTTTCATACTTGGCGCTTCTATCCTGACGCTGGTGCAATCTACTGCCATGATAGCTCGGTAATCATAAGAAATAACAGAATCACGGGAAATTTGGGTATTGATGGGACAACCTGCGGTGCAGGGGTCAATATCTATGGCGGATCGGTGTTGATTCAGGGCAATGATATCACGGGGAATTCAGTGGAGGCTTTTGGCGGCGGGATTTGCTGCGATGGTTCCCCGGCTGAGATATCGAGCAATCTCTTTGTCAGCAACGAGGTCTTCGATCGTGGCGGGGCACTCCACTGCGACGGCAGTTCTCCCGCCGTTTTCAACAACACGTTCATACGCAATGTAGCAGGACTTGGCGGAGGCATCGCCTCTTCCGGAGATGGTTGTCCAGATATATTTGACTGCATCATCTGGGAGACTGGCGATGACCTCTTTAATTGCCCCGCGACCTATTGCTGTACTGAGGATGATGACGCGGGCGAGGGCAACATCCACTCCGATCCCATGTTCGTCCCTGGCCCCCACGGCGACTATTACCTCGATCCTAACAGCCCGTGCATCGATGCCGGCAGCCGGTCCGCAGAAGATGCTGGCCTATCGCACAAATCTACCCAGGCCGACGGCACGCCCGACACCGGCACCGTCGATATCGGCTACCACGATGCAATTGATTAGCCTCGATTAACCAGGTAATATCCCCTGGCGTAGTCTCCCTGAATAGCAGCATTATAATCTATTCGCGAGCTCTGCCTTCGGGGCACTAGAAAGGTACAGGATCACTCGCGAGCAAATCTGGAAGGAGCTGGATTATGAGGCGATTGGCATTCCTTTTAGCACCCATCGCTCTTCTCTTGGTCACTATGGCTTTCGCAGATCTGACAATCACCGCTTACACAGACACTAACACCTACGTATCTGGCGACACCATCGAGGTCAGCCTATCCGCAGAGAACAGCGGCGAGGGCATGGCTGTCGATGTCTACGTGGGATTGATAACCACGGATTGGCAGATTTATACCTACGGGGCAGGTGGCTGGACACCATCGCTCGAGCCCTGGATCGCGAACATATATGTTCCAGGTGGTTTCGTTCTCGATCGCTCAGCCTTTTGGTGGATCGAGCTTCCGAGCGCGTTGCCGCCTATATCGGTGATGGGGCAATACGAATTCGCCGCAGTCCTGATGCTCCCCGGAACCGCAACTTGGGTCTGCAATGCAAGCCTAGCACCATTTCAATACGACGCCGGCGGCTCATCCAGCGTCAGCATGGTCTTAATACCAGCTGGCTCATTTCTTATGGGTTCGCCGGACAACGAGCAGCCAAACCGGGAGGAGAATGAAGGCCCTCAAAGAACGGTGAATATCTCGGCTTTCGAGGTGTCGGAAACGGAGGTCACCCAACAACTGTGGGAAGACATTATGGGCTGGAATCACTCATATTTCACTGGCTCAAACCTCCCTATCGAGGGCATCACCTGGTTCGACAGCGTCTGTTTCTGCAATGAGCTTTCCCAGATGGACGGTTTGACCAAATGCTATGAGATAACGAACATCAAGAAACTGGGAAACTACACGATCTCTGCGGACGTAACATGTAATTTCACCGTCAACGGTTACCGTCTACCGACTGAGGCCGAATGGGAATATGCCTGCCGAGCGGGGACCACGACCAAGTTCAATTCGGGTGATTCGGAGCTCGATCTCGAGGACTACGCGTGGATTGGAAGCAATTCAGGAAGCGAGACACACGGTGTCCGCCAGAAGCAGCCGAATGCATGGGGCCTCTATGACATGCACGGGAATGTATGGGAGTGGTGCTGGGATTGGTTTGATGAGAACTTCTACGCGGGGCAGCCGAATCCCGATAGCGACCCGACAGGACCAGCGAGCGGAACCGACCGGGCAGTGCGAGGTGGCAGCTGGGCTAATTATACTTGGAATTGCCGGTCAGCCTATCGGCATCACGATAGCCCGGGCGATCATCCCTTCATGGGAATCAGGCTCGCTAGGTCAGCTCCTTAAGAGACAATCTCGCGGCACCCAACTGCATAGCCAGCTTTCCCCAATATAGCGATTGAAATTGATCCTCGGCAGCCAAGTTGAAGCAGTCGCTTTCGACAAGGGTCATCTCTCCGCCCCCCACGGATTTTTAGGCCGCGGGAGTTCGCGATGCAGCCGGCGTGGATCTCACAGCGGGGGGACTTTCGTCTCACACCCCCTCAAGAAAATCTCCCCAAGCTTCGAATTATCTAAGCTAGCGCTTTGATTCGATTCGCGAGATTCCGCCAGGCCAGGTCGGCATCTCGCGCAAAGGGAGGGCATTCTGATGCGTA
>JAFGIT010000192.1 GCA_016929465.1 Candidatus Coatesiibacteriota bacterium
CCGGTGAATGGACAGCGCATGGGCCGGTCTCGGCAAGGTTGCCCCTGGACCTCGGATCAATCGAACTGCCAACCGCCAACTGCCAACTGCTAACGACAAATGCCCGATAGGAGAAGATAAATGAAGATAATGACCTACGAAAAACCAAAGGTGATGACTCTCGACGGCGGTGCGATCTTGAGTGCGCTGGGCCCCAGCCTTTCCTGCACTGGCTTCGGGGGCTCGGCTAGCTGTTAGGTAGTTCAAGGTTCGAAGTTCAAAGTTCAAGGCTCAAAGTTCGAAGTTAGTTCGGAGGGGCGGAGCAATCCGCCCCTTTTCTTTTTGTCAGTAGGCCATCGCATCCGTCGGGCGCCGGGGCGATGTTGATGGCAGCAGAGTCCCGCCCAATTTAGCGGCCAATTCGTTCGAAATTTGCACAAAACTTGACGATCGGCCCATTTTTCGGCATACTTAATTGGAGAGGGAAAGCGAAACTGAAGATAGCGCATGGGCAAAGAGCCCATACCCTATCATCTTCTTCACACCGTAGCGTTCTCATCGTATGACCTTCTCCATACGGGGATCTGTGTCTTGGTTTTCGAGGTCTTCATTTTGAGCTGGAAGTGAGGTGAGAAGGTCAACCATTCGTTAGAGAAAACTATCTCTCTTTTCTATTTTGCCCGAGTTTCCTTGGGGCATTTCAATCAGAACAAACAGGAGGAACGAAACATGTATGCAAAGAGGACTCTGTTCTCTGCCATTGCGGTCGTGACTATCTTCGGGTTGATTGTCACGAGCGCGATCGCAGCAGACTATTACGTTGACGGAAGTTCCGGCAGCGACGCCAATGGCGGTACGGGCTGGGGCGATGCCTTTGCCACGATACAGAAAGGTATCGACGCCTGCTCTGGCACGACGGCAGACATAGTGCATGTCGCAGCGGCGACATATACCGAGAACATCGGCCTGGACGACTACGTCAAGCTTCTCGGCGGCTATCCGCCGGGCGGCGGCACTCGCGATTCCTATACCTACGAGACGGTCATCGACGGCGGGGCAAGCGGGATGGTCGTGGATATCGCCTATAGCGAAGATGTCACCGTCGATGGATTCACAATACGGAATGGCTACGCAGTGGACGGCGCCGGTTTCCGAATTTACAATTGCGATAGGGGGCCGACGATTTCGAATAATCTCATAGTCGATAACAAGGCCTGGGATCCCAGCAATGGTCGCGGAGGTGGTATCTACAGCGGCTACGCCTCACCGATAATAAGAGACAACATCATCATGGACAACGTGGCCGCGACGCGCGGAGGAGGGATCTACTCCTGGCGCAGTTGGCCAACAATCACGAATTGCCTCATAGCTCGCAATGAAACGACCAACGAATATAGTGGGCACTACGGCGGAGCCGGGATCTATTTCGAGGCGATCAATTACGACTACTCGTGCGCACCGGAGGTCATAAATTGCACCATAGCCGACAACAAGGCAATTGAGGGAAACGCGGGAGCAGGAGTTTATTCCATAGTATCCCCATACTGCGAACCGGTTCTACTCAACTGCATCATCTGGCATAACGGAACTCGGGACGACGTTTACGGCGTGCTCGATTCGGATGTCAGCTATTGCGATATCAGCACCGGCACCTGGACGGGAGCGGGCATGATCAATCAGGACCCGCTGTTCGTCCCGATATCGGAGAGACCTTTCGAGTATTACCTTGCCCACATAGGACCTCAGGCGGGAGATTCGCCCTGTCTCGACGCCGGCCTCGGTGACGTCGCGGACTACGGCATGGTCGGCACAACGACTTGCACGGACGGCAGCCCCGACGGTGACGACGATGGCAGCGACAGGACCGGCCCCATTGACATGGGCTACCACTATCCAAAGGGGTATGGCGGCGATGACGGCACCTGGATTCGGCTGGTCTCCTTCACAGCAAATGCAAGAGACGACAAGATCGTCCTGCACTGGGAGACGGGCGCTGAGATCGACAACGCGGGATTTGCGATATTCCGAACCATCGGCAGAAGCAGGGACTACGAGCGCATCAGCCGGCTGATCCCCGCGGAGGGCTCCTCTACAACGGGAGCATCATACAGGTTCATCGATGAGAATGTTCGTCCCGGCGTCATCTATAGATACTGGCTGGTTGACATTGACACGGTGGGCGAGTGGACGGCACACGGGCCAGTGAGGGCGAGGCTGCCCCTGGACCTGGGATCAATCGAACTGCCAACTGCTAACTGCCAACTGCTAACAAAAGACGCCCGATAGGAGAATAGAGATGAAGATAATGACCTACGAGAAACCACGGGTGATGACCCTTGACGGCGATGCTCTCTTGAGCACGCTTGGCCCGAGCCTTTCCTGCACTGGCTTTGGGGGATCGGCTAGCTGTTAGGTAGTTCAAAGTTCAAAGTTCAGAGTTCAAAGTTCAAGGTTAGAAGTTAGATTGAAGGGGGCGGAGCAATCCGCCCCTTTTCTATATTCCTTTCTCGACACATGTGAAGCCAGTGGGATCCAGTTGGCGTTACCCCATATATGGACGCCGGGTTGCCCGTCCCGATCTCGGCCACGGCCCAAAGAACTACTGCGAGTACTGCGATTCAACAGGACATGCTGCTGCAGCAATAACGCCGTTTCCCCATTACCTTGTGGGTCAGTGAGCGTTCATAAATCGGCAAGGGACAGCACATTCGGCCTGGGACTGGCTACCAAGGCCGCAAGACATGGAAACGCACGTCGCATTGGCCCAGAATCTAAATATAGGCATTTTATCTCGACCCGGCTCCAGGCTAGTACATGAAAATTGGCCGTTTCGAGTCAGGCAATCGGTCTGAAAACGCCTCAGTCTGGCGGACACATACATATTCATGACTTGCAGCGTCTGTCTCTCGAATGGCTCGAAGCATGGGGGAATATCTCCCTGCAGCCGCCTCTAGAGCCTTTTGGACAGGAGACTATTTAGCCATGTAGATTCGACAAATATTGACAAAAGACTAGAATTAAAGAGAACCATTCGGAATACGATAACTCATATATGGGCGGTTCCTCAAGACTGCCGCAACCATCGTCAACCATTTCTTTTGGAGGAGAGAGATGAAACGAATTGTATGGCTGCTCCTGGTAACAGTACTAGTTCTCACCAACTGCGCATTCGCAGTCGATACTTATAAGATCGGCGTCCTTGCGAAACGCGGGCCGGTCAAAGCCATGGAGCAATGGAAGGCCACTGCGGATTTTTTGACATCCCATATAGTCGGGAAGGAGTTCAAGATAGTCCCGCTCGGATTCGATGAGGTCAATCCCGCGATAGAAAAAGGAACTATCGACTTCTTCTTGGTCAATTCATCGATGTTCGTGACCGCAAAGGTCAAATACGGCGCAGCACCTATCGCCACGATGATCAACTCAAGACAAGGGCAACCTCTCAAGGCATTTGGGGGAGTCATACTGACGCTTGCTGACAATGGCTCTATCAACAAGGTAAAAGACCTAAAGGGAAAGACCTTCATGGCCGTCGAGAAAGGTTCTTTCGGTGGCTGGCAGATGGCCTATAAAGAGATGCTGGACGCCGGTATCGATCCATTCAAGGACTGCACCAGCCTCCAATTCGGAGGAAAGCACGATAACGTAGTGCTCGCGGTACAGAATGGTGCGATTGATGCAGGGACAGTTCGTACAGACACTCTGGAGCGGATGGCAGCCGAGGGGCTGGTTGATCTGAGCGAATTCAAGATAATCTCCAAAAAAGACCACGTCGGTTTCCCCTTTGTTTGCAGCACTCCCCTTTACCCCGAGTGGCCGTTGGCGAAGATCAAGAAAACCTCTGATGCTCTTGCAGAAGAGGTAGTCGCCGCACTCACGAAGATGGCGTCAACTGAGAAAGCAGCCAAAGATGCGAAGATAGTCGGTTGGACCTCTCCACTTGATTACGGTCCTGTAGAGGACCTTCAAAAGTCCCTGAAAGTGGGAGCATACGCTGCGAACTGATGGTTTTGCTTCGATATAAATCGTGCGCCCGTGCAGCCGGCAATGCGTCGGTCCGCATGGGCGCCGAATCACCCATTGGCCACACTCTTATTGCTCCAGAGACAGCTGTTGGGAGACTACTTCATAGCGATTAGTGGCTAAACTGGACACAGGGAGGATTGGAGGATTATTTCATGCTAAAGAAAATCATTACCGGCAGCCTGCGTCAGCGCCTGCTGACGCCCACCGGCGTCATCCTCGCCCTCTGCATCATCGGGCTGTCTGTTCTCTTGATCGTTGTCCAGCAAGGGCAACTTAACCAATTGAGAGATGCTGTGCTCTCATCGATCAAGATGAGCAACGACGAGACGAGGGACGCTTTCGCGACTATGGATGAGCAAGTGAATGTCTCATTGCGACACATGTCCGAGACCGCCTGCACGTCCATCGCGAATGCGACGCGGGAGGGCCTTCATCAACAAAAAGACTCACTAGGAAGGGACCTGGAGAATGCTCTGCGGGAGAATGCAAACTCGATCGCGGACCTTCTGGCCCAGGTTGCTCCAAGGGCGATTCTCGCCAATGACTTCCTCGAGCTGATAAACTTCTCCAAGTCAGCTTCCGGAAATCCGGATATAGTATATGCGGTCTTCCTAAAACCAGATGGCGATCCTCTCACCCGATATCTGGACCGCCAGAATCCTGATGTCAGGGAATACATCAAGAATGGCAACGGCAATTCGAGCATAGAGAAGGCAATTGATGGCTCTCGAAAAGACAAGGCCGTGTTCTTTGTAGAAAAGACGGTTGCTATCGAGGGCCAGGACCTCGGGAAGATACTGCTTTGCGTCAGCAAGAGGTCTTCGATGGACAAGTTGAAGGAAATGGAGGTGAGCTTCTCTTCTCTAATCGACAGCAACAAGAGGGAAGTAGAGAGTGTCATCGACTCTGAATCCGGCAAAGTGACCCGAAAGATGCAGGACATGATCCGCGAATTGGACAGCAAGAATGTGACTGCCGCAAAAGCCATCGGCGATACAATGAACAAGTCATGTGATACGATCAAATCGAAGACCAAGCAAATCTCAGCCGGAGTGGGCGGCGCATCTATAGCGGCGGTATTCGTCATTCTCTTTCTCGTGGTAACCAAGATCTCGAAGCGGATAAATCACCTCGTGTCAGATCTGCATGTTAGCGCGAGAGACGTCGCGACTTCTTCTGGCCAGATATCTTCCACTAGTGAATCCCTTGCTGAATGGGCATCGCAACAAGCGTCGTCGATTGAGGAGACATCCGCTTCACTCGAGGAAATGTCTGCCATGACCAAGCAAAACGCGCAGGATGCGGTCGAAGTCAATAGCCTGATGAAGAAGGCTAGAACCATCATCGGCAACGCAAACTGCTCAATGCAGCAGCTGACTTCCTCGATGAAAGACATCAGCGCAGCGAGCGAGAAAACTCAGAAGATCGTCAAGACGATAGACGAAATAGCATTTCAAACCAATCTACTGGCTTTGAACGCGGCAGTCGAAGCGGCAAGAGCGGGAGAGGCCGGCGCGGGCTTCTCCGTTGTTGCGAACGAAGTGCGCAATCTCGCCGGCCGGGCAGCAGGGGCAGCGCGCAGCACTGCTGAGCTCATTGAAGGAACAGTCAGGCTCGTGAATGACGGCTCCTCGATAGTCGAGCGAACAAATAAGGAGTTCAGCGAGGTAGAGACCTCCACTATCGATGTCGGCGAGCTGATCGATTCGATCTCCAGAGGCTCCAATGAGAACGCCCAAGGCATTCAGCAATTAACTGACACAGCCGCAGAAATGGACAAAGTAACTCAGAAGACGGCTGCCAGCGCCGAGGAATCTGCCGCTGCTTCATTGGACATGTTCTCACAGACCGAGCAGATGAGAAAGGTCGTCGACGAACTCGTTGCGCTGGTTAGCGGCTCGGGAACTCAATGGCAAAAAGACGAGGGCGAAGTCTCTTCCGAGCAAAGAGCCTGGGATGAATCCGATCGGGCATTTTCGCTGAAAAGCGGTGATATATTCGAACAAGATTGCAGCAATTCGGATGGTGAGGGAATCAGAGGCTCTCAACCATATAAAGCCGAGGATGACCCAGTTCTAAAGAATTCTGGGTCAAATGAAGACCCACGGTGTGAGTGCAGCTGACGTTTATTGCTCATCTGGTTCTGCAATCCGAAGACAATAAATCCGAAATCACAAAACAGGTTGGGTTTGAGCGGGGGAGTGATTCCGCCCCTTCTTTTTTGTGGCCAAGCTCGATGCTTCGATGAATTCCTCTTTCAGCCGCTCCCGGTTTCCCCTGAAACATCTCGAAGGTTGCCGTGTTCAGCTTGCGAGGAGTTGGCGATTGACGGCGCGATATAGGCGCCGAATTTCACTTATTGACCTTGGAGATTAGATATGAGTCGAATTGGGAATCCGCAGAGACTTCCATTTAGGGTGATTCTCTTCGCCTTGATCCTGTTGACGGGGATTGCGGCAGTCGGTTACGAGATTCTGAATGGCCAGTGTCCGATGAAGGTAGATGGCCTGCTGGCGAGCGAGATGAATGAGCTGGCAAGCAAGTGCGGTGGGTGCCCATCAGCTCAAAAGGGCACCTGCGCCGCCAAAAGCGCCCCGTGCGCAGTAACTGAAAGCGCTCCCAATCCTGAGGATAGGGCAGTCATCTTTATCTTGCTCGACAATGCTTCTTCAGAGACCGCGAGCAAGGCGGCTGAGATGCTCGAGTCACTCACAGCGAGACTTGTCGAGGCGAACCAGCCGGTTCTTTCAATGACACTTCGCAAGGGTGAGCGGGGCTTCGACCAGATGATCAGGCAATTCTCGATCAAATCGCTGCCGACGGTTGTTGCCCTTAGTCAGGGCTGCAAATCGACCGTGGTCAAGACCGAGGACATAGGAGAGGATGCCCTCAATCGGGCATTCGCGAATGCCTCGAAGGACACCGGTTGTGTGCCCACAGCGTCCACCCCGGCTGCGCCGACCTGCAGCGCCACTTGCCACGGCAATCTTCAAACGCCAGAGAGCGAATAAGCATGAAATAGAGGTTGGCTCGGGCTTAGAGCCGCTCGCTCGATAGATAAGCTATTCAGGGATACTGGCCGTTATTGGCTGGTGTGTGATTGGTGTGTGCGGTCATTCTTATGGTCGCA
>JAFGIT010000193.1 GCA_016929465.1 Candidatus Coatesiibacteriota bacterium
CTCCGTTGGGAGTTATCGATGTCAGTTCATTTCCTTTCATGCTTTATTATTACCAATTTTCGCGCAAGTGTCAAATTCCTGACATCTTGAGTCTTGTGATCGCCCATCCATAGCGGCGATTTCGATGGAGTCGTCTACTGAATCGAATGAGGCAGTCTAATTGATGGATCGAGATGGGGATTAATGCATCCCGCGAACGCGGCACATACAATATGTAGGGGCAGGCCTTGTGTCTGCCCTAATATGTAGAAGGGCGGAGACAAGGCCCGCCCCTACGCGACGGGAAATTCGACTTATTAGACAGCCTATCGGACCCAAGGCAACCTGTTGACTCGGAATGCTCGTTAGGGCATTTTGCGGCTCGGGGTCTTGCTCGGGGAGGCAATCGCAGCTCTCGACCGAGAAGAATCTGTAGAGGGCCAAATCTCATTGGGTTGTTTAATATCGGAGGGGCGAGCAAGGCTCCTTGATTCAGAGCATTTGAGAGAGTGTGTTTCGTTCGGATTGATAAGATGTCCAGGATTGACTCATCCCCAGGCGGTCCGCCAGGCGTCGTCTGCTATTTGGGGCTCGGATCCAATATCGGCAATCGCGAGCAGCATCTGAAGGATGCCATCGAGAGCATTGCCGCTCTCGAAGGCGTTGAACTGTCGCGTGTCTCCTCGTTTCACGAAACGGAGCCGGTCGGCTTCCAGGACCAGCCCAACTTCATCAATGCAGTGCTCGAGGCCAGGACCCTCCTTTCCGCGCGTTCATTGCTCGAGGCCCTTCAGTCCATTGAAGATGAGATGGGCAGGAAACGGATTAGAAAATGGGGGCCGCGCTGCATCGACATCGACATTCTGCTCTTTGGCAACTTCAGGGTCTCGGAGCCAGACCTCACCATCCCCCACAAGGACATGCACCTCAGGCGGTTCGTTTTGGCTCCGCTCTGTGAACTCATACCAGATAGGAAGCATCCTGTAGCCGGTTTGACATTCGGCCAGCTTCTGCGGGATGCTGAGATTAGTGGTGAGGCCATCGGGCCTCGTAAAAAACGGCGGGTAAGTGCGCTATGACTGATGCAAGATACATTGCTGTCGAGGGCCCAATCGGTGTTGGGACCACCAGCCTGGCAAGGCTGCTATCGAACCACTACCACGGCAAGGCGGTGCTGGAGCAGCCAGGCAAGAATCCATTCCTATCGGACTTCTACAAGGACAAGGACCTCTACGCATTCCAGACGCAGATGTTCTTTCTCTTCAACAGGTATCAGCAGCTCATTCACCTGAGCCAACGAGGCCTCTTCGAGACCGTGACCTTCGCAGATTATATCTTTGGCAAGGACAGGGTCTTCGCCAATCTGAACCTTGACGAGAATGAGATATCGCTATACAACAAGATATATAAGTTTTTTGAGGCGCGCTTGGTTAAGCCCGATCTCGTTATTTTCATACAAGCCTCGACAGACGTTCTGATCAATCGGATACGGATGCGGGGACTTGAATACGAGAAGCCGATTACGGAGGAATACGTCGATCGCGTCAACCGGGCGTATAACTGTTATTTCTTCCACTATGCGGAGACGCCGCTTTTGGTCATCAACACTTCCGAGATCGATTTCGTGAATCGACCGGAGCACCTGAATGACCTGGTCGGCGAGATCGACCGTATGGGGAAGGGCACAAAGTATTATAAACCGCTTGGATCCAGGGGCAGATAGGACCGAGACGGGATAAGCGCTTTCGAGCGTTTTCCTTTCAGCCTGGGGAATACCACAGGTCCCCTATTCTTGCTCAAGGGTGCAGCTTCTCTTGGAGGGAGCGAGTTGCCTGATGAGAAAGTGACAATCCCGGCTTTGTCGGAGATGAAGCGCGCGGGCCGGCAGATCGCTATGGTAACGGCATACGATTATCCCACTGGGGCGATCGCCGATTCGGCCGGGGCGGATGTAGTCCTAGTGGGCGATTCTGTCGCGAACGTCGTGCTTGGATACGAGAGCACCATCCCGGTTACCATGGACGAGATGCTCCATCACACGAGGGCGGTGCGAAGGGCCGTCAAGCGTGCATTGCTCGTAACTGACATGCCATTCATGAGCTACCACGTATCGGCGGCGGACGCCGTCAAAAATGCGGGGAGACTGATCAAGGAAGGCGGTGCGGAGGCCGTCAAAATCGAAGGTGCCCGATGCAGCACGGTTCGCGCTCTCTGCGAGGCCGGCATATCGGTGATGGGCCACATCGGATTGACCCCCCAATCGCTCTATCAATTCGGCGAGCTGAAGGTGCAGGGAAGCAAGGCAGATGATGCGGCGAGGCTCGTCGAAGCCGCGATCGCGCTCGAGGCTGCCGGAGCATTCTGCATCGTAGTCGAAGTGGTGCCGCGGGAGATAGCTGCCGTCGTGACTAAGAGGCTGAGAATACCTGTCATTGGCATCGGAGCAGGGCCAGAATGCGATGGTCAAGTCCTGGTCTTCCACGATCTGTGTGGGCTGAATTGCCCGGGCGTCAAGAAGCCGAAGCACGTCAAGGAATACGCAAGCGGCTTTGAAGTGTTACATAAGGCGGTGAAAGGCTACGTTGAGGAGGTCAGGTCCTCCGCCTTCCCGACCGACGAGCACTCGTTTCACCTTAATCGGACTGAGAAGCAGGCGTTCTCGAGCAAGTTCGAGAGCGGCGCTAAGGAAGAATAAATGGAGCTTTGCACGACCAAGAAAGAGATTCGCGAGGCAATTGCCCGAAAGAGGGCTGCCGGATGCAAGGTCGGCTTCGTGCCGACGATGGGCGCGCTCCACGCAGGGCACACCAGCTTAATAGAGGCATCGGCAGCAGATTTCGGCTGCACGGTGGTGAGTATCTTCGTGAATCCGACGCAATTCGGGCCGAATGAGGA
>JAFGIT010000194.1 GCA_016929465.1 Candidatus Coatesiibacteriota bacterium
AGGGACCAGAATCGACCAGGCGCTCATCGGGACCTGCACGAATGGAAGGCTCGAGGACCTGAAGGTCGCGGCTGACATCCTGCGTGGGAAGAGTGTCGCGAAGGGCGTGCGGCTGCTGGTCCTCCCAGCATCGCGTGAAGTGCTCAAGGCTGCCCTATCAGCAGGATATATTGCCGACCTCGTTGACGCAGGAGCGGTCATCCTCAATCCGGGCTGCGGCCCGTGCCTGGGGGCACACGAGGGCATCCTTGCCCCGGGCGAGGTGTGCCTGAGCACCGCAAACCGCAACTTCAAAGGCCGAATGGGCTGCAACACCGCCGACGTCTATCTCGCGTCGCCGGCGACCGTGGCGGCCAGCGCGGTCGTGGGCGCTATCGCTTTTGGTTAGTTCAAGGTTCAAGGTTCAATGTTCGAGGTTCAAAGCCCCGCTGGAGGGGGCGCTACACAGATTTTGATCCCCTTTTGCCTGACTCTTTGAGATATCGAATAAGGCCGGAGACCATTCTCGCAATATCGATGGCACCGGAAGACATTTCGTTGAATTGCTGCTCGTCGATGTATCCCTGATCCAGAGCAATGTAGAGCTGTGAACGAAGCTCGCCGCATGAGCCCTTTGCGACGGCCAGGAATTGAACAAATTCCCTATTTCCGCCTCGCTCGAATCCTTCCGCGATGTTCGACATTATTGAGACAGCAGAGCGTCGCAGCTGATCCCGAAGACAATAATCACGCGTACAATCACCCTCGGAGGTGATTCGATAGATTTCACGCGTCAACTGACGGGCTCGCTGCCAGGCCTCGATATCCTCAAACCTCTTGATTGCTGCCATTAATCAACTTCCAACCTTGAACTTTGAACCTTGAACTTTGAACCTTGAACCTTGAACCTTGAACCTTGAACCTTGAACCTTGAACTTTGAACTAATCCACCCACAAATACGGGAACATGTCCGATTCGTTCCCATCCACATCCGTGGCAACCGCCTCCAGCAAATATTTGCCAGGCTGCAAGCTGTAGTCGCTTACATAGAACCAGGTCCAGAAGTACGCTTCGTTTTCCCCGTCGTATTCCGGATAGCGCTCGAAGAAGATTCCTGTGGGCTGTTGGCCGTAGTAGATCTCGAGCTTTGCGATATCGTCTATCGACTCGGGGTGATAGACCATCATTGACCAGGATACGTATGCGTCAAGCACATCGTTCACGTATGCAAGTGCGTTATTGGTTATGATCGGCCCCCCGGCACCGGATGAGCTCTTGTCGTGACGCATGCTCCGCCCATTTGATGCAGGCGTCGCTGGGGCGATGGCCCGGCTTCCTCGCCGGTCGCCCTCTTCCTGGGGGATGGTCAAATAAGGCCACTCGTTCGACTGGTTCCCGTCGCTGTCCGTGGCGATTATCGAAATAAGGTATTTGCCCGGGGCGAGTAGCCCGGCGGGCACATTGAATTCGATGCCGTAGTAGCCATCGCCGTCGTAGTAATCCCCGCTTTCACCGTCGTCATACATGTGGACGCCGGTCGGTTCCCCGCCCAGAAAGAGCTCCACGTCGAGAGAGCCCCGCGCATCCTCGCCGTCATAGATATATGCGCGAAGGGCACATGTGCCTCCGCCCTCCGATGTTACATAGGTATCCGGGTCCCACTCGACCCAGCTAATCTCTGGGGCGTTGAGTTTCGGATCGCCGGTGCTGTCCAGCGGATCAGAATAGTAGCTCTCATTGCCTCGAACGTCATAAGCTGTGACCACCCAAGTGATCTCGTCGAATTCTCCCAGATCCTCGAAGCTGACGGTGAAGGATGTGGCGAATCCCATCTCAATCGGGGAATCCCCTATCGGAAGACCACGTCCATCGAATGGGGGAAAGACGCCCTCGGTGTCGTAGTGCAGCCTGTAGCCCGCAAGGTCCTTCGCAGGAGATTCGGACCAGTGAAAGACCAAGCCATCATCGTCCTCTGTATCTCTGCTCCAGAAATACTCGGGAGGCTCGGGGGGTGCCGTATCGGTCGGACGCAATGTCGGATCTCCGAGCAGAGTGAGTCCGTAGAACCAGCTTATATCACCCTCGTCATACGGGGCGACCGAAGCGAACCAATACCTGAAGCCCTCGCCGATACAATCTCCCTCGGATAGCGATCTAAACATCTCATCACCATAGTACATGGAGCCTGATTTTGTGCTTCCGATAACATCCAATCCAAGCGAGTTCTCGCCGAAGATATACCAGCCGCCCATGTAATCGGGCTCGACATAGCGGGAGTTGGAGCACGAAAACGGCACGTAGAAGAGGCAGTTCATCTCAGCGGTCTGAATGTCCGTATTGTAGAGCATCGAATAGACGCCCCGATAGCCAAAATAGTGCGCCGATGGATCGGAATGGACCATTACATCGACCCACTCGTAGCCCTCCGAAAGCCTCTTGAGATACTCCTCCGCATTCGTCCTGTCGTCGTCAGTCACGATCCTTATGTCATCGTAGAGCCAACTCATCGCCGACTCCCACTGCTGGTCAAGGTCAGCCCAATCGTGGTCAATGAAAAGCAATCCCCGATGCGGGGCTGTGATCTCTCCAATGCGGTAGAGGTGGTCCTTTTGCAGATATCGCTTGACCAATTCGGCTTCATCCCCGGTCATCGGCGATGCGAGAAGGCGCCCCACCCATATATCAGGCTCCGTGTTTCCCTCGCCATCGACGTGCTGATCGAACATGCCATCATCGTCGGAATCGATGAACTCACCATCGAGGTCCTCAAAATATATGTCGGAGGGGAATTCGTCTTCGACGTTCCCATGAGAGTCCAGAATCGCATACCAGGGGACTGGGAATTCGCCGACAAGGATGCAGCCCACTAGTCCCTCATAGGCTAGCCAGGCCGATTGGAGCGCGCCCCTGAGCTCCTGAACAGATTCGAATGTCGCCTCTATCAACACCACCTCGAAGCCGTCAGCATTTATATCCGACACCCAGGTAATCAGCTCCGCCTCGATTTGGGGGTACAGGTCGCTGTTGACCAGAATCCCGACTCGGCCCTCCGATGTCGAGTCCAAGGCGTGTGGGAAGACGAAGACCGAGCCGATCTCCGTGTCACTTTGAATGTGGTCCTGCAGATAGTCCTCGTAATGAACGGAATACTCGAAGTCCATATCACGCCAACGGGCCCACAGATCGTCCCTTACATCCCTGTCTGACGCATCCACCAGGACCAAACTAGTAAGGGAGTAAACCATAAGGATGAACAGAATTGTAATGCGTCGCATCTTACACTTACCTCACTTGAGCGTTGATAATCTCTCTATTGAGATCGCTTTGCCGGTCTTTTCATCAATCGAGATGACCACCGCGTTGATCCCCTTATTCTCCTTGGCTACCTGAAGAGGGCGGGATATCCCGGTCTTGAATCTGTATATCGAGTCTTCTGGTCTAAAGCCTATGACTCCATCGAATGCGCCCGTCATACCGACGTCGGTTATGTAAGCCGTTCCCTGAGGGAGGACACGCTCATCGGCAGTTTGGACGTGAGTGTGGGTGCCGACCAATGCCGAGATACGACCATCCACGTACCAACCCATCGCAAGCTTTTCGGCAGTCGCCTCCGCATGGAAGTCAACTAGGCAGATTTGAGGTTGTCTCCTCAGCGACCCGATTATCCTGTCCATTGCCTGGAAGGGACAATCGATGCAATCCAGAAATGCCCTGCCGGATATGTTTGCGATCGTCACATCGACACCGGATGGCAGAGTCACGGTCATGGTGCCTCTACCGGGAAGATCATTGACGTAGTTCGCGGGGCGTAGAAGCCTCGGCTCATCCCTGATGTAATCGAATACCTCTCGTTTATCCCAGATGTGGTTCCCAGAGGTCATGACATCGACGCCAGAGGCCAATATCTCCTGACCCACTTCAGCCGTAAGTCCGAAGCCCCCCGCTGCGTTTTCGCAATTCGCAATGCAGAGCTCGATATTCAAGTCCTGGAGAATCCGACCCAATTGGCGGCTGAGGACGGACCTGCCACTCTTGCCTACAATGTCTCCGATGAAGAGTATTTTTATAATCGATCCACTCCCTGTAAAGAAAGCAATACACAGCCCTCAGCCGATCAATTGAACAGAGCATCCATCGAGAAGCGCCGCGAATGACCGACGCAGCCGCTCTGCCTCGGGTGTCGAGGACGAGCGATTCGGCGATGTCTCTCCGTCTTGCCCGGGCCTACTTGGCGTAATCTATTGCCCTCGTTTCCCTTATTACCGTCACCTTAATCTGCCCCGGATACTCGAGTTCGTTCTCAATCTTCTGCGCGACTTCTCTCGCAAGCATCAAGGCTCCGTCATCCTGAATCTCCTCCTGGTCCACTAAGATTCGGACCTCGCGCCCCGCCTGAATAGCGTATGTCTTATTTACGCCCTTGAACGAGGAGGCGATCTGCTCGAGTTTCTCGAGTCGCTTGATGTAGCTCTCCAGGACCTCTCTTCTTGCGCCAGGTCTCGAAGCGGACAGGGCGTCGGCAGCCTGTATCAGGACAGTTCCAACCTGGGCTTCCCGAAGGTCGGTATCGTGGTGCCGCCCAATTGCCTCGACGATTGCTGGCGCTTCCCCGTACTTCCTGGCAAAAGATGCGCCGATCTCAGCGTGCGTCCCCTCGACTTCATGATCGAGCGCCTTGCCTATGTCGTGAAGGAGACCTGCCCGGCGGGCCGTTCTCGCGTCATTTCCCAGCTCACTTGCCATGATGCCCGCTATATGTGCTACCTCTTTTGAGTGCTGCAACACATTCTGGCCGTAACTAGTTCTGTATTTCAGTCTGCCGAGAAGCTTGACTATCTCAGGATGGACCTTGCCAACGCGGGCCTCGAAGAGAGCCTGCTCGCCTTCCTGGACCATCTGGTTCTCGATCTCCTTCCGGACTTTCGCAACTACCTCCTCGATCCTGGCGGGATGGATTCTCCCGTCCGAGATGAGCCTCTCGAGGGCGACCTCGGCGATCTTCCGCTTTATGCCGTCGAAGCAGGATACGATCACTGCCTCTGGCGTGTCATCGACGATCAAGTCCACTCCAGTGGCCAACTCCAGGGCACGGATATTCCGCCCCTCACGCCCGATAATGCGGCCCTTCATCTCGTCGTTCGGAAGATATACGACCGCGACGCTCGTCTCAGCAGCATATTCCGTGGCGCAGCGCTGTATGGCGGTGGAAATTATCTCTCGGGATATCTTCTCAGACATCTCCCGAGTATCGGCTTCGATGTCCCTGATGGTGCGGCCGGCACGCTCCCTGGCCTCGGAGATCATCTCACTCATCAGAACCTCCCTGGCCTCATTGCGGCTTAGGCCGGCGATGCGAGAAATCTCCTGTTGTGCGTCTTTCATAAGAGCGAGTCGCTTTTCCTTCAGAACGTTCAGCTCCCGCTCTCGGCCAGCGTTCTCTCGCTCTCGTTTGGCTAGCAATCGCTCTCTCTTTTCGAAGCTATCTACCCTTCGGTCGAGGCTTTCCTCCTTCTGAAGGAGCCGAAGCTCGAATTGGCGGAGCTTGTCGCCCTGGTCCTTCATCTCTCGCTCCAGCTCTTCCTTGAGCCGGTAGAGTTCGTCCTTGCTTCTCAGCTGAGCCTCTCGCTTTGCGGTCTCAGCCTTTTGTTCTGCTTCCTGAACGATCTTGTCAGCTACATCGCGAGCCCGTTTGAGCTTGCTCTCAATCAACAGCCGCCTTAGAAAATAGCCTGCAGCTACGCAGCCCACAGCGACTATTGTGATCCATAAAGAATTCATTTTATGTCCTACCTTTCATATCACCATCGATCGCACACAAAGGAGCTGCGCTGGAGGGGATGGCAATCTGAAGAGTAAAAAAAGGCGGACTATATATAAATTCAGGCTAGGTAAGGGTCGTGCTGCACCTGGAGATATGATTGGCGGCGGACGGTCGCCCCGATGCGCCGTGTGGCTGGGTAATCTGAGTACCCAGTTACCGAAGGTGGGGAGATCATCGGGCATTTCAGGCTTCCCTGCGGTCTGCACGGCATGCTCACCATGTCCGAATTGAAAGCCCCTCTCGTTTGTAATTGCCTCAAATTTCCTATCACCATCACAAACGCCTCAGGATGCGACCTGCCCGCCAAAATGCGTTTAAGCTCACCCATTATCTCCAAGATTATATCACTTCCGATTATCATTGCCCAAATAAATAACATCAGCCGTCTAATCACTCTATCAACTGCAAAAGCCGCTCGCTTTCCTTCTCCAGCCGCTTTCGCAGAATTTGATATTCATCCCGCAACAGAAGCAACTCATATCCAAGCTGCATCACTGCAAGAATGGATATCCTATGGCTCGACGCCGAGGGAAAAACCACTCGTAGGTCTCCCGCGAGCTCATTCACGAATTCCGCGACCCTCTGCACCTGCTCTGGGCTGGATGCGCTTTTGAACGCGTATCGTTGTCCCAGAACCTCAACCTCAACCTCGGAAGCCAAAGACTCATCGCTGTTTAGCACACCTATGGTCTCCCATATGACAATGTGCCTAATCCTCCTCGGTCTCGAGAAGTGACAGAAGACTCTCGACCTTCGTCCGAACCATCTCTTGTTGGTCTGTATGTGATCTATACTTCTCCTCTATTGACAACAAATCGTCTATTTTCGTCTCGAGTTCAGCAATCTTAAGGTTTGCCTCTTCGAATTGCCGTAGTAATTCGTCCCGCTCTTCGATGAGCTGCTTCTTCTCCTGAACAACTCGCTTGATGCGGCGCTCGATCTCAGAAAATGCGCCAATGACTGCGGGCTGCTCTGAATCGGAGGATCCTAGACCGGAATCATCTTCACCGGGATTGTCCGAAAAGGCCTTTCGGTCTTTCGGCTCAACCGGCGGCTTAAAATCGTATAATAGGTCATCCGCCGAGTCGCCCTTATCGGTAAATGAATCCAACGAAAGGTCGTCGGAGTCCTCGTTCTCCCTATTCCGCGGATCGTCCTGCAGCGAATCACTGCCGTTATCGAGCATATCGATGTCCC
Source organism: Candidatus Coatesiibacteriota bacterium (assembly GCA_016929465.1). Taxonomy (GTDB): domain Bacteria; phylum B130-G9; class B130-G9; order B130-G9; family B130-G9; genus JAFGIT01. Next base: position 6,999 of record JAFGIT010000194.1, read on the forward strand.
CTTCGTCACCAGTCTTAGTCAGATCATCGAAAACGGGTCCTGTCATAAGCTCACGCCTTCACCGTGGCAGCGAACTGCGTCAGCTTCTCAAACGCGGCTGGATCGAATATTGCGATCTGTGAAAGAACCTTCCGGTTCAACGCCACGTCATTCTTCTCGAGCCCACTTATGAACTCGCTATACTTCATGCCGTGCGATCGCGCCGCGGCACCAATGCGCAGAATCCAGAGACGTCTAAAATCTCCTTTGCGGCGGCGCCGGTCCCTGTATGAGAATGCGAGTGCGCGCATTACGGTTTCATTGGCTGATTTGAACAGCCTGCGACGGCCGCCACGAAAGCCCTTCGCCATGGATAGGACCTTCTTATGCCGCTTTTTCCTTGCTACTGAAGATTTAGCTTTTGGCATGTATAATCATCTCCTAATACAAAAGATACACGTCAACACTAACGGAGTCCATACCAAATTGTACCCGATCGAAGAAAACACGCGGGCACAATCTGATTAGGTGCTAGGCGTATGGCAGAAGCCTTGAGATCTTCTTGTGGTCAGCTGCAGAAATGACAGTTGACTTGCCAAGCCTGTTCTTGCGCTTTCTGGTCTTCTTCGTAAGAATGTGACCTTTGTTCGCGTGGCTTCTGATGATTTTCCCACCGCCGGAGACCTTGAATCTCTTCTTGGCTCCGCTCGAAGTTTTTAGCTTGGGCATAACTACTGTGTGCCTCCCAAATTCTCTAGCTAGCGTCCTCTATCTTTTCTGCCTCGACCGGGCTCTCCTCAACGGGAACCTCGGCCTTCTTGATCTTGGCCTTCTTCCTGGGGCTCAGAATTGCCGAGAGATTTCTGCCCTCGAATTTGGGCTTTTCGTTGACCACAGCGATATCACCTATCTCCTCGATCACTCGATCGAGCAGCTCGTTGCCTTGTTCAACGTGCAGCTTCTCTCTACCTCTGAACCACACACTCACCTTGACCTTGTGACCAGAAGTCAGGAAACGCGTAATGTGCTTTATCTTGAAATCAAAGTCGTGCCGCTCTGTCCTCGGACGGAACTTGACCTCTTTCACAGAAGCCTTGACCTGCGACTTCTTTGCGCCCTGAAACTTCTTACTAGTCTCGTATTTGTGCTTACCGTAATTCATTATCTTACAGACTGGCGGATCACCCCTCGGGTCAACCTCTACCAAATCCATATTACGGTCAAAGGCCTTCTGTAATGCCATTCTCGTTGGCATAATTCCAAGCTGCTTGCCGTCCTGACCAATGACTCTAACTTCGCTTGCGCGAATCGCCTCGTTGACGCGTTCCCTTGCTTGCTCTATCGGCAGCCTCCTAAGATATAACGCGGTTCTGCACCTCTTCGCACGCCAGGGACTTGAACTCGCTCGAGGTCATCGTCCCAATCTGGCCACGCGAACGGTGCCTTACTGATACGCAGGAGGATTCAACCTCCTTTTTGCCTATAACTAATTGATAGGGAACTTTTGAATGCTCCCTTATCTTGAATCCCAACTTCTCGTTTCGGTCATCGAGATACACCCGAAGACCAGAGTCCTTCAGCTCTTCGTGAATCTGGCTCGCAAACTCTAATTGAGCATCTGTAATCGGCAGCAACGCAACCTGCACCGGCGATACCCACATCGGGAACGCACCGCCATAGTTCTCTATGAACGCCGCCATAAACCGTTCAATAGACCCAAGGATCGCATTGTGGAGCAGCGCTACGTACTCCTCGCCCCCCGAACTATTGACATACTTGAGATCAAACCGCTCTGGAAGATTAAAATCAAGCTGTATTGTGGAGCCCTGCTGCTTGTGTCCATAGACATCGATCAACTGGAAGTCGATCTTCGGGCCATAAAAAGCAGCCTCACCCTCAATCTCGATGAATTCGAGCGATTTCGACTGTAGGACGTGCCTCAACGTCGCCTGCGAACGCTCCCAAACCTCGGGGGAGCCAATGTAGTGCTCCGGGTGCGCCGGATCCATGAGCGATAGCTCAATCTGCAGATTCTCGAATCCGAGACACCTCACAAAATATTGCGAGAATTCGACAAGGGCGCCGATCTCCTCCTCGACCTGATCGAAGGAACAGAATATGTGTGCGTCGTCACAAGTATAACCACGGACCCTGAATAGCCCGTGCAAGGTGCCGGACCTCTCGCGGCGATAGACCGTCCCAAGTTCGGCGAATCTTATCGGCAATTCCCGATAAGACCTGATTCGCGACTTATACACCTGGAGGTGCATGGGGCAATTCATCGGCTTCAGAACGTATTCCTCATTGCCGACGGGGAAGATATACATGTTCTCTTTGTAATGACCGTAATGGCCCGAAATCTCCCAGAGCTTGCTCTTCGCGATATGCGGAGTAGAGAGGAGATCATAGCCTCGCTTCAGGTGCTCGTCCTCCCAGAACCTCTCGATCTCGCGCTTGATGGTCGCCCCATTCGGGTGCCAATAGACCAGGCCAGCACCAACCTGCTCATCGATTGAGAAGAGCTCCAGCTGCTTGCCTAGAATTCGATGGTCCCGGAGTTTTGCCTCCTCGAGCTTCTTGAGGTATTCGTCCAGCTGCTCCTGAGTGGCGAAAGCAGCGCCGTAAATGCGCTGGAGCATCGGATTCTTTTCATCGCCAAGCCAATATGCGCCGGCGACGGATATCAGTTTGAAGACGCCGAGCTCACCTGTACTCGAAACGTGCGGGCCCAGGCACAGGTCCACAAAATCGCCATGCCGATATACGGTGATCTCCTCGTCCGAGGGGAGGTTATTTATAAGATCTAGCTTATAGTCCTGACCGAGCGAACTGAAGAGCGCGAGGGCCTCCTCTCGGGTCACTACCTGGCGTTCAAAGGGCAGGTCCCGCGAGACGATATCTCGCATCTTGGCCTCTATCGACTCGAAGTCCGCGTCGCTGAATGGCACATCGCGGTCAAAGTCGTAATAGAATCCATTCTCAATCGCCGGACCGATGCCGAGCTTCGTTCCTGGGAACAACTGCAATACGGCATCTGCCAGCAAATGAGCAGTGCTATGTCTGTATTTATCTAAATCAATGGTCATGTTCATTCTAACTCTACTAACAAAGCCGCAGTCCGGTTTCCTCGCATTAGGCGATGTAGTCTATGGATACACCTTTCCGTGTATATCGAGAAAGGTAAACCGGATATGGTAGGCACGGGCGGCTTCGAACCGCCGACCTCTACCGCGTCAAGGTAGCGCTCCACCCCTGAGCTACGTGCCTA
>JAFGIT010000195.1 GCA_016929465.1 Candidatus Coatesiibacteriota bacterium
CAAATCGGCGCCACTGCCTTATAGTAGCCCAATCAATCGCGTTCTATGCCACACAGAAATGCGAGAATTTTTTCTCTTGAATTCCCCTGAAATTTCCGGGACTCTGTTGGCGAAGGGAGACGGGATGCGAGGGCTATATGAGCGCAACGGGATATGGTGGATCAGCTATACCGACGGCAACGGTCGCCATCGCCGCGAGTCAACCGGAACGCGGAGCAAAGCCGCTGCCGTTCGCGCCCTGGAAAAGCGGCGAACAGAGATATTCGAGGGCAAGTTTTTTGACAAGCAGCAAACCGACAGAGATGTATTCTCCGACCATGTCGCCGGGTATCTCAAATGGTCGAAAGGCGCCAAGGCCCTGAGGACATACATCAGAGACACACAACTTGCCGCACATCTATTGAAAGCGTTCGGGGAGTTGCCCACAAGCAAGATCACGCCTGGAAGGATCGAGGCATACCGGCAGATGCGGCTCGAGAAAGTGTCGTCCACAACGGTCAACCGAGAGGTGGGCCTTATGCGCCATATTTTCAACAGGGCGATAGTCAGAGACGAGGTGAAGGTCAATCCGGTATCAAAGATCAAGAACTATGCCGAGTGATCCCGCCGTAGGTATCTGAACCGTGAAGAGCAGGCTAGGCTTCTTGAGGCAGCCGGACAAAGCAAACAACCATTGTTGAAGCCGTTGATCGCCTTCGCAATATTGACCGGCCTGCGATCCGGAGAAATCCAGGGGCTGACCTGGGCCGACGTGGACCTGGACCGTCACATCCTGACCGTTCGGCACAGTAAGACGGGGGAGCGGGTGGTCCCGCTAAACGACGAGGCGGTAGAGGTGCTGACATCGTTGCCGCGCCGGCAAAGCAAGGTGTTTCCTCTGCGATGCTGGAAGACGGCCTTTGAATATGCGCTGAAGCGGGCGGGGATCGAGGACTTCCGTTTTCACGATCTGAGGCGGACGTTCGCTACGGTGCTCGCTGCGAGTGGCGTGGACCCGGTGACCATCCAGCGCATACTCGGGCACTCACAGTTCTCGACCAGTTTGATCTATCTCGTAACCAGTGGCGAGCAGATGAAGGCTGCCGTGCGTCGTATGCCAAGAGTGCTCGAACCGCCGCAAGATATAGAGGCCGATGGAGACGAGGCCACAAGGCGGAATTTGGCTTCTGCACAATAACTGCACATTGCACATCTAATATATGCCGCAGCCTTGCCGTTTAGGCGAAGACGCGGGTGTGACTTGGCGGACTTAAAATCCGCTGAGCCATTGGCTCGTGCCGGTTCAAGTCCGGCCCTCGGCACTCTCTCAAGATACCTCCCTCAGCCGATTGATCAGAGATTCGTCCACGAATGCACACGAAGAATCACGAAGGGCAATGTGAAGCATCGGGCTTTGACCCGAATCCACAGCAAATCCGCAATCCCAAATCCGCAATAAACTCGGCGAGATGTGGCCGCAGGCAGAACCTGGCCCCCATTGCACTGCCCCCTCCCTTCCTGTAAAATCCCTTCCAAATGAAACTGACATAGCCGGATAATTTGCTGATATATCGATCAAGGAGGACAATATGGACCGTCGCGATTTTATAAAGGGAACCATTGGGGGCGGCATCTTGGCCGGCCTGGCTTGGAACTTCGGGGGATATGCGAGATTGCTTGCGGCACCGGCCAAGGCTCCTGCCGCATACGATCTCGTTGCCGTGAAGGGTGGCGAACCGGACGCCATGTTCGACAAGGCCATCGCTTCATTGGGCGGAATTGAGAAATTCGTGCCCAAGGGCAGTAAGGTCGTCGTCAAGCCCAACATCGGCTGGGATGTGTTACCCGAGCGTGCTGGCAATACACACCCACAACTCGTGAAGCGCATAATCGAGCACTGCCTGAAGGCCGGGGCGAAGAAGGTCTCGGTATTCGATCACACCTGCGACCAATGGAGGCGCACTTATACGAATAGCGGCATCCAGAAGGCCGTCAACGACGCCGGCGGCAGCATCGTCTCCGGCGACAGCGAGGGATACTACCAGAAGGTCTCCGTCCCCAAGGGGAAACGACTAACTGAAGCCAAGGTCCACGAGCTCCTACTGGAGGCTGATGTGTTCATCAACGTGCCCATACTGAAGGACCACGGCTCGTCTAAGCTCACAATCTGCATGAAGAACCTGATGGGCGTGGTTTGGGACCGAGGGTATTGGCACCGCAATGACCTCCACCAGTGCATCGCTGACTTTGCGTCCTATCGCAAACCGACGCTCAACGTCGTGGACGCCTACCGCGTGATGAAGCGCAATGGGCCACGCGGCGTTTCTGTCGATGATGTGCTCTTGATGAAATCGCAGATCGTCTCGACGGACTTTGTCGCTGCCGATGCAGCAGGGGCCAAGCTCTTGGGCATAGAGCCCGGCGACATTCGCCACATCAAGATTGCCACAGAGATGAAGCTCGGTCGAAGCGACCTGAATTCCCTGGCTATCAACCGGATCAAGTTGTGATAGATGGGGCTTAAACGGCTCAGATCGCTCCGGATTGCCGTAGCGATTTTCTTCTTTGCCCTGATCGCGTTCCTGTTTCTGGACTATCGCGATCTCGGCTCGAGGCTGTTTGCGAGGGAGCTGCTTTATCTTCAGTTCGCCCCTTCGCTGCTGAGGTTTTTGCACGACGCGGCTCTTGGTGCGACCGGCTTTGTCGCGGTCCTGCTGCTCACGCTTTTCGTCGGCCGGGTGTATTGCTCGACTATCTGTCCGCTGGGAACTCTCCAGGATGTGGTCGGCTTTCTGCGCCGGAAGTTTGGAAAGGGACGCGGCTATCAGTATTCACCTCCCCGAAATGCCATCCGCTATGTGATTCTCGCCCTGACGGCCGCCTTCCTGCTGGCTGGCAGCGGCCTTTTGTTAAACCTCCTCGATCCGTTCAGCACATTTGGCCGCATCTTCTCTAACCTGGTCCGCCCTGTTGTTCTCGGCGTGAATAACCTGGCCGCGATCGTGCTCGAGTGGATGGGAATTCATGTTCTCTATCGGATTCCATGGCCGATGATCGCGCCGCTATCGGTCGGAGTCGCCATCGGAATGCTGGTCCTGGTCGTGCTGATGTCCGTGAAGAATGGTCGCCTGTATTGCAATACCGTATGTCCAGTGGGCGCTTTATTGGGCCTGGTCGCAAGATTGTCGGTGCTTCGCATTGCGGTTGATCCTGATGCGTGCACTCGTTGCGGGCGTTGTGAGAGGGTCTGCAAGGCTGGCTGTATTGATATTCGCAATGGCACCGTTGATTTTACGCGCTGCGTGGGCTGCTGCAATTGCTTTGCCGCATGTCGGGATGATGCGCTGCGATTCGAATGCAGCTGGCGCCCGAGTCCTCGACCTTCTCAGCCAGATGAAGACCGGCGGAGCTTCATTCGCAACTCGATGATGTGGCTTATCGGCATCCCGGCCATCGCCGGGCAGCCCACAAAAATCATCCAGAGCAAGCCCACGACCATTCCGATTCCGGCGACACCCCCGATCCCGCCGCCTGGTGCCATCAGTATCGCGCATTTCACTTCGAAGTGCACGGCATGCCACCTATGCGTAAGTATATGCCCATCAAATGTGCTAGTGCCTTCCCTGTTCGAATATGGCTTGTCGGGCATGATGCAGCCGAGAATGAACTACCACGCCGGCTACTGCAACTACGACTGTATGGCCTGCCTAAAGGTCTGCCCAAGCGGAGCGATTCTCCCGATGAGCGCGGAGAAGAAGAAGCTCACGCAGCTCGGCGTGGCGAAATTCATCAAAGAGAATTGCGTGGTCTATACCGACAACACCGACTGCGGCGCGTGTTCCGAGCACTGCCCCACCAAAGCGGTGAAGATGGTCCCGTATCCGAATCCCGCGAACAAGCCGCTCGTTATCCCAGAGGTGACGGAAGACTACTGCGTCGGCTGCGGAGCCTGCGAATACGCCTGCCCCACCAGGCCATACAGAGCGATCTACGTCGAAGGCAACCCAATCCACGAGACGGCAGAGATGCCCGTGGAAGAGAAACTGGACCACAAGATCGATTACAGAGAGGATTTTCCATTCTAATCCGCGCCAGTTTCCGTGTCATCAAGCGGCCCCACCGTCAATATGCCTCTTTTCGGGAGTCTATGCCTCATCGATGAGGCATATGGCAGTCGTCGCTCTAAATCCCATTAGAAGGGCGATTCACATCATGGCTATGTCGAGAAAAGGCGGGGACTCATCATGGATGAGGCATAAAGGTCTCATTCTGAGCAGACAGGAGATGGGTCAAAGGGGTGGGTCAAAAATTGACCCACCCTACATATTCTCCCTGATAAAGGGCGATTAGGGGCATTTAGCAGCTTGTCTGCTGGCGCAGGTGGATCAATTTAGATCCACCCTCTCAAGAATGGAGCTCGGGGCGATTTAGAGCCGCAACAAGCGAGAAACGAGCCAAACAGAGGCCTTCACACGGCGCCTGAGAAGAAAGAGACCTACTTTGGCACGAATAGTGCTTATAAACAAAAGGGGGATAGGTGTATGATTCGATTGAAAGTCAATTCGAGAAGGGAGAGGCGAAACGCATGAAGACGATACACCTGACGCTGGTCATTCTGCTGCTGGCGATTGCCGCCACTAGCGGGCCCGCCGCGACGTATCACGTCAAGCAGGACGGGGCGGGTGATTTCACTTATATCCAGGACGCAATCGACGCCTCGGTTGATGGTGACACCGTCATTGTTCATCCGGGCACGTACTATGAGAACATCCAATTCGGCGGCAAGAACATCACTTTGAGCTCGACCGACCCCGACGATTGGGATGTGGTCGAGGCGGCGGTGATTGATGGTGGGCAGAATGGCTCTGTGGTGACGTTTGCCGGCACGGAAGATGCAAGCTGCGAGCTGAGCGGCTTCACGATCACCAACGGATCGGCTGAGAATGGAGGGGGAATACGTTGCTCCGAAAGCTCTCCGACCATCAGGAATAACGAGATCATCTCGAACTCAGCCCTTTCTGGCGGTGGGATTTACATTGAGAGTGGATCCCCAGCAATTCTAACTAACAGAATAAAGTTCAATCACTCTCATCATTCGTGGCGTGAATCTGGGGGCGGGCTCTTCTGTAGAGGGACATCACATGACACGATCATCGCTGACGGTAATAGCTTTATAGAAAACGCATCGGAGGGTCTGGGTGGTGCAATGCTGATTGGGGATGTGAACGCTATCATCCAAAATAATGTCATAAATGGGAATCAGGCGGATGCCGGCGGTGGCGGGATATGGATTTCTGATGGTGGCAATGCCCGGGTTAGCAACAATTTGATCGTTCTCAATGAGGTCATTTGGGGACACGGAGGGGGATTGCAGTGCGGCATAGGGGTAACTGTGGACAATTGCACATTTGTAGATAATTTAGTAACCCCCACATACGGGTATGGTGGAGCGATCTATGCCTATGTTTGGCCCGATGAGATCAATGTTAAAGACTGCATATTCAGAGGACATGAATGGCCTCCGGCAGAGAATTGTCTGGTGACCTCGTCTTGCTTTGGCGATCCGCTCTTTGCCTCAGATCCACTCGGCGAGTACTATCTCGATCCGGACAGCCCATGCGTCGATGCGGGGTCGATGAGCGCGGCGGAGGCGGGCCTTTCTGACCGCACTACGCAGGTGGACGGCACTCCGGATACCGGCGTCGTGGATATGGGCTATCACTATCCGATCTCTGAGGATGAGGTCAATGTCGAGGTAAGCTGCTCGCTAAATGCGGATGAGTTCGCGCCGGGCGATGTCCTGCAGGGCTTCGTGGGCGTTGAGAACCGAGGCGTGGATGTTGAGGTCGATATCTATGCGGCGTTCATGTTGCCCGATGGGACGATGATATCATACACCCTGAGCGGCTTTGTCGATGGCGCCTGGCCGTGGTATTCCGACCTCATCCTGCCCTCAGGTTTCACAGTGGGGCAAACCGAAATCTTCGAACTCGTCGTCCCTGCCAATGCTGAGCCGGGCAGCTACAGCTATCTCGCTGCAGTCTGCCGCGCCGGTGAGGGCCAAGCGG
>JAFGIT010000196.1 GCA_016929465.1 Candidatus Coatesiibacteriota bacterium
ATCTCCCAGTCGCCAGCGAGAGAAGCCAGAGACATTTGCGCCTCTCGACTCGACTATCAACGGATTCTCACAATAGGATGGATAGAGGATAACCACCGAGACCAGGCTGACAGCCAAGATCGCCGCAGCCGAATATGAGATCACAAGCCCCATCTGGCTTGCTTGACGAATTCTCCGAGCAATGTGAATCCTATCCGGCATTGTCACGATCCCTTCACAATCGACGATCTCGCTTCGGCCCCAATGTTGATGTAATCCCAAACGTTACTAATCAGAGCCCGCGGTCTTTATTGGCCATCTCGGTTCGGGAGAGAACCTTATGGGCCTACTGAAATTACTCACATTACCAAGAAGACCTACAGAACGCACTCTCAATTCATCCGGGATCTGGGGCAATTCATGGGTGATGGATGCGGTCAATATGTGGTCGTCCGGAACCTCCTCTCTGCCGATCGCCGTGCCGTCATGGAACACGACCAGCTGATAGGCATAAGCCGAGGGCACCGGCGTCCAGCGTATCTCATCTGGCAACTGGCTAACACCACCCTCGGCAGAGATTACCGCGGGTGCATCCAGCGGACTAGAGAGAGGAAGCACCTCGACGACACCAAGATCGATCAGGTTCCCTTGCGAGGGCGACTCTATCTTCTGATCTGTCAGTGCCAAAACTAACTCGGAAGCACCAGGCTTTGCATCTGCAGGATAGTAAACCGCAGAGAGGACGGAAGCTGTGACAAGACCGTCATCAGACCGGCCTGCCGCGATGATCCTGGAGAATGAGTCCAGCGGCGTGCCTCGCGTCCCTCCGATTAGGAATTTCGGCTGCAAATTGCTCCTTGTATCAGATGCTATCCAATCCGTGGTGATGAAGAGCGGCTCCAAGGGCCTGACTGCCCTGTTTGGCATGAAGGAGGCGGTCGAGGTCACACCTCCGAAAGACAACCTGCCCTCGGGTGGCCTGGCTTCATTTACTTTCAGCTTCTCGATACTGGGCGAGAGCACGAATACCTGGGCCTTGTCTCCGTCCCAGAAATCGCCACTCCCAAGGAGTCTGAATAACGGATGTGCTGGCCCGCATTCGCTTACTACGAATCGCCTGACATTCGCTCCAGACACGGGCGCTTCCGCTTCTTGAGCGAAGTAACCATCCTTCGTCAGGACGTAATCCGCCTCGATTATGTCTGCGGGCGATTTGTATGACGTATAGGGATACGTCGCCCCGACAACTATGAGAGTTGGAAACTCATACTTCGAGAGCGCAGACACGAGCATCCCGTTAAGCTCGAATGTGTGGGCGACGACGGCAACCTTCGGACGTTTCCAGCCCCTTTCCTCGGCATCTCTGACCACATTGCGCAGGAGATCCGGGAGGGGATCGGATGAGAGGACGGGTCTGGAGCTATATGTGGCATTCGATGCGAGTACAAATGGCGGCCCGAGCAGGGGCGCTGGGATATACAATAGCGAATCCGTAACCGGGAATGTCAAGAGGACCAGATTAACCAGACCTATGATCCCCCCCGACGCGATCAATGACCACTTGAGACGTGGCTTTTTAATGGAGATAACCCCAATTGCCGCAATGATGCAAATAGCCGGAACGATAGGCAATATGTAGCGAGTATCCTTGTTGCGTATTAGAGTGAAGGCTGCAAACGGGCCTATCGCCCAGAGAATTAGTGGGCTAATCCTCCAGCCAAAGGATCGGATCGCCAGATAGATCCCATATCCGGCGAGGATCGCCAAGGGAAGAAATAGGTGATCGCCCAGCAAACGCCCGGGGTAATACAGCAGACCATCCAGCGAGAGAACCACGGGATCACCTTCCAGCTCCGCCGGGCCGCCGAGGTTGTTTACCGAAAATTCGATTGTCGCTCTCAGATCCTGCAAATACCAGAAAGAGCAGCCCAGTGTGGCCACAAGCATTGAAGCGAGAAGCTGCCTTGTCACCTTTCTCGAGGAGATAATCACCCCAAGGATCGGAAGGAAGAGAATTATGGGGAATTGCTGCTTGGTCAGCATGCCAAGGGCGATTGTAGCGCCGAGCGCTATGGATGGCCGCCACAGCGTAAACTCCCTCGTCTTCAGTAGCAACCACACGCAGAGAGCCGCTATTGCTGTCACCGGCACATCGAGGTACAACTGCCGAAACAAGCCGACCACGGAAGGAGCAAATATGGTGAGGAGGGAGGAAAAAAGACCGGCGGCCGGCCCCCCGAAATGTGCACCGATCCCATAACATGAAATGACGAGCACGAGCAGCCAGAATGAAGAGCTTAACGCGGCGACCTGGAAATACTTTCCCCACAATCTCATGGCAAGACAGGCTACATAGTGACCAAATGGCGGGTAGTTGATGTCGGTCTTATCGAACAGCGACAGGAGAGGCGACCCGGAAGACGCAATTCGCTCGTATTGCCCCAATGCCGCTTCGAGGTGCATCGGCGAATCGATGCCGAAGGGTGCGCGGCTTTTGGAGAGCCACCAAACATTGCATGACAATCCGGCCAGCAGAATAACGACCAAACACAAGTAAGAAAGATGACGGCCCGGCTCGAATCTGGTCGGATTTGAGGTCGATTGGCTCAGCCAGCCAATAAAGGACGATAACTTGAGCCGCAAATCGTGGTCTCCGCGTAATCAATCTATGCAAGCTAGCTTGCGTTGAGTGCCAACTTCACCATCTTCTCCAAGATAATAAGCGTCAGCCGCGAGGACCTCAAACAAGTAGTTGCGAGATGTGAGCGCGTTTTCTCCCGGGCGAGGTTTGCGGCCTCGGTTCGGTGCCGGCCTTGACAATGCCAAGCGATCTCTGCAATCTCTTTTCCTTGGATAGCTCCATAAATTAAGTATATTGAGTTCATCATTCATCGCGGAGGACAGCTGCATGTTGGCCTATATCTGGGAAGGGCTTGTCAACATTGGCTCAACGCTCATTTATTGCGTGCTTGGGTTTGTAATGCTTGGCGTCGGATATAAGATATTCGAGTTCATCACGCCCTACGATTTCGACAGGCAGATAACCGAGGATAAGAACGTGCCTCTCGGTATAATCGCCGCAAGCGTCATCATCAGTGTGGCGCTGATAACCATCTTTGTTTTGGCCAAATACGTAGGACGCATTTGGTACGGGATTTAGTTTGACCCCAGTAGCTGAACCTGTGGAGCCGCTATTAGTGCTCCATCAGGTTCACGGGCTTCGGATGGGGGAATCGCAATTCAATGAATAAAGGCAACGGTGAAGAGCCGAGGATAGCCTGGTCAACCCTCCCGCTTATTGAAAGGCCGCTGACGTCCGTCGGGGTAATCCTCTTCATAGGGCTTATCCTGATGGGAATCTACTTCTGGTTTCACAGCATCTACTGGGTAATTCTCGCTGCTGTGATGCTATTTTTATCCCTTTCGGCGTATTTCATCCCCACGACATACAAGCTCTATGAGGATGAGATAGTCATCAAACGGGTCTTCACGACACAGAAGAAAAAATGGGAGGAATTCAAGAGGGTCTATAAGGACTC
>JAFGIT010000197.1 GCA_016929465.1 Candidatus Coatesiibacteriota bacterium
CATTAGGCCTTGCATCAGTCGCGATACAGACAGAGTTTCACTCAAATCGGATGATTCAGCATTCGCTGAAATGGATGCTCATAGTGAAACTAATCCCCGAATGAAATATTCGGCTTCGGGCAATCTGACCAGCGTGCGGAAGGCGGCGCTCGATTGAGTGCCTATCAAATGCCAGCCGGATGCCCTCAGAAGAGAGCGTCCAACTCGCTGGTATGCTCATATCCAACTATTCTCGCCTCAACAGAATCGCGCCCTATGAGATTGGAGATGCGGAGGTGAGAGGCTCCGACGGCCCCAAGATAGAAGTAATCCCCTGGCAATCTAGTTTGAGGACCTCGCAACTCGGACTCCAATGAAATTAAACCGGGCGAATGTCATGAAGTCGCTACGATTCGCCGCCCGGCAGTGCTCATAGTCGCCATCCCAGGCGCCGCCGCGTCCGACCTTGAGATCGCCGGTGCCCGGTCCCGTCGGATCGGAATCCGGGTCTGGCCGCGATGCGTAGTAGTCTTCCGAAAACCAGTCCCAACACCACTCTTATGCGTTGCCATGCATGTCATAGAAGCCCCAGGCATTCGGTCCCTTCTCGCCGACATTGTGAATAGTCATGCCCGAATTGCCCTCGAACCAGCCGGCAATGCCAAGGTCTTCGTCCGAACCACCGGTATTGAAGCGAGTGGTCGTCCCTGCCCTGCAGGCAAACTCCCACTCCCCCTCGGTAGGCAGACGATAGCCGTTTGCATTGAGGTCCCAGGATACATCTGCAGAAGCGATCTGACCATCGTTATAGACCTCATTGGTGATGGTATAACATTTCTCCAGACCCGCAATCTCGGAGAGAGTGTTGCAGAAATTTGCGCAATCGAACCACGTGAGCGACTCTACAGGGAATGTCTCGCCGCTGAACCAGCAATGATTCCATCCCATAACGGCTTCCCATTGCGCCTGAGTAATCTCGGTCTCGGACAGCTCGAATGCGGAGATTGCAACGGTCCGCCGCGGGCCTTCGCAGGCCTCTCTATCCGGCTCGTCCTCAGGTGATCCCATCAGAAAGGACCCTCCAGGGACAGATAGCATCGTTATACCCGGGGATGGACCGGACGCGGTGTAGCTGAATGGTGCAAGATTGGCATTTGAGATCCACTCCGGCGTTCCCGGATACATGAGGACGACCGCAAAAAAGTAGTCCCCCGATACTCGTATCGGCGGGGGATCGCGAGGAAGGTCGATGGTCCAGAACACGGAGCGCTCCATCTGAAATCCTGAGGGGACGTGAATACTCGTGATCCAGGGCTCGATCGAGCGGCTCCATCCATCAGATTGGGTCGTCCAGATGTCTCCGTCCGTCATAACGATCCCGACATACACATCAACCGACATCGCCTCATCCTCATTTGCCGCGGACAGACTGCGCTCAATCGCATCCCCCGGCCCAAATGAGGCTGCATTCGTAAATATGTTGACCGTTGGCGCTGCTGATGCTGAGACACAAATAGAAAAAAGGGCCGCCAGAGAGACAAATAGGGATACCGCTCTCATGCCAAGTCTCCTTCCAGGTCGGTTCGCCGGCAAGTGGTCCCTCAGGCAATAGCCTTCAGGATTCAAGTGCCGTTTATTCAAAATACTATCGAGGGATGTTGGCAGAGATGAGCGGCGCATTCGAGAGTGGGGCGAACCTCGAGGAGAATGCACCCCAGCGTTTCATATGCCGAGCTCATTAAAGCCCAGGCGAAATCATCCGAAAAGAATCGTAGATGAGTGCGATTCTTTGACCAACGAGTCGTCGATTTCAAGCAGCTGGGAGATGAACGAGGCTGGACGGATTTGTTTGATCGGGCAACCGTCCGACGGCCGCAGTGTGGTCATTTTTACCGGCGGCGTGGACTGATTGCCTTCACAGGCCGTTAGATACGGCATAAGTGGAAGTTGGAGGTCTTTCGATGAGAGGCAGACACTTTTTATCAACAGCAACGTATCTCGTTCTAGCATTAAATCTCCTCAATCTCGGCCTAGCCGCTGACTTCTATGTCGATGTGAATGCAACGGGCACGGGAACTGGCGCCACCTGGGAAGATGCATTCCCCACGATTCGCGAGGGCATCGAAGCCTGTTCGGGGACATCCTCAGATACAGTCCACGTGGCGAGCGGCTCATACATCGAGAATCTGTGCTTCAAGAGTCATATTCAGCTTCTGGGAGGCTATCCCGGCGGTGGCGGGCTCCGGGATGCGAAGGCGAATCCCACGATAATCGACGGCAATAACGCTGGAACCGTGGTCTCATTCGGTTCGGTCACCGATGCAGGGATCGACGGTTTCTCCATCATGAATGGCAAGGCGACCTATGGCGGCGGAATCTACTGCATTGGCAGTTCTCCTACTCTCTCAAACAACACCTTCACGAACAATTCCGCGTCATACGGAGCTGCGATCGCATGTCACGAGAACAGCGCACCAAGGATCGCTGGAAACCTTGTCAAAGGCAATTCCGCATCCAACGCTGGTGGTGGGATATCCTGCTGGCACGGCAGCTCACCGATGATCATCGACAACATCATCGAGGGAAATACAGCCAAATGGCTCGGCGGAGGAGTATCATGCTGGTACGACAGCAATCCGACGATATCAGACAACAAGATATTAGGGAACACTGCGGCCACCTACCACGGCGGAGGGATATACTGCTATTACGGTAGTTCCCCGATCATCATCAACAACCTCATCGCCGGAAACGCCGCAGTCAGGGATGGAGGCGGATTATATTGCTTCTATAAGAGCGCTCCGAAGATCGTCAACTGCACTGTCTCATACAACGTCGCCGACAGTAACAAAGACGGCAAAGGCAATGGCTCCGCGCTTTATGTCTCCGAGGCCGAGAACCAGACCGGTATCCTGAACTGCATCCTCTGGGGCTCTTCCGAGATGATAGCGGGAGATGTTGGCGATGTTGAAGCCAGTTATTCGGACATCCAGGGTGGATGGGAAGGCACCGGCAACATCGATGAAGACCCCCTATTTACCGACCGCGAGAATGGCGATTATACTCTGCTCTCGGGTTCTCCATGCGTCGACTCCGCCTTCAGCACAGATACGCCCAAGTTCGACATGATCAAGAACCCTCGGGTCGATGACAGGAATGCCAGCAATACTGGTGACGGCAGCGATGGAGACTATTACGACATGGGTGCTCTGGAGCTCCAGTCGGAGGGCTGTGACTATAACAACGACGGCCAAGAGGACACTCTTTACGACCTGATCGTGGGCATTAAGGGGGCAGATCTGAACCGCGGGATAGAGCGAGCCCTCACTGTTAAGCTCGAAAATGCGGAATCCGCATTCGACAGGGGAAAGACCGACACCGGCTGCAACCTTCTTGCAGCATTCATGCACATGATGGACGCCCTGGCTGGAAAGCAACTGACCCAAGAACAGGTCGACTTCTACCGCGAGTGGCTGTGCTGCCTGAATGAGTACAACTGGGAATGCGAGCTGTGTGAGTAATCTCAGAGCTTGGGAGTTCGTTACTGCCCTGAAATATCAGGCAGAAGTAGCGGGCAGCAGGACGCGCTGCATTTCATCTAGTTTCAATTTCACCTCGGGGTGAATTTCTTCTGCCTTCATCGTCGCGGCGATTTGAAAATAATCCCTCTTCGAGAGCGCGAGACCGGCGCTCCTCAGGAACCCGGGTATTAGCGTCTTGCTGGAGGGTGTAGCGATGAGATAATCGGAATCCCTGAGCGGGTCAGTGAACGCCGCCGGCGGCAGATTGTCCCTCAAAAATTTCTCGCCATTTCTCCTTTGGACAGCCGAGAATATATCAGGCGCTGCCCCGGAGATGAATCTCAGTAGAGAGTCAGGATGCAGGAGGTAGTTCTCTATTTCATAGCGTTCCCAACACAGCACGGTCAAGTCGTCAGCCGCTGTATCATGGTCCGGCAGATCGCGGTTATCTCCGTCCAACAGCAGAACGGCTCGCAGCTCGGGACGAACCGCCCTGAGAGCAAAGAAGTGGCCTCTGGCATCTCGCACGTTCCGCCCGTGGATTGGGTAAAAGAAAGGAGATTCGAAGAAAGCACTCATCCCATGCCCCAACACCTTCGCAAACTCCCTCAAGATCTTGAAGTCATCCTCGCTCTCGAGATAGAGGATATTCTACCCGCTCTCTGCGGATAGGAGATCCAGCGATGACAGCCGCTTTAGTGCCTCTCGGACCTGGTCCTTCTCGGACGCTACCTGCAGCCTATGAGGGGAACCATAGAAGGACAGGATCTGCTCCGGAGCGGCATCCTGCAGGATGACTTCCGAGTGTGTCGAGACCAGAAGCTGGCACTGTTTTTCCCGAGCCGTTGAACGCAGTGTGTCAAAAACCTGCCTCTGGAGGATCACATGGAGATGGGCATCTGGCTCATCGAGAAGCAGAACTGACGCGGGTCTTGCGTGGAAGAACGAAAGGAGCATTAGCACTTGATGGAATCCGCTTCCAGCCGAGGCGATGTCAAATGTCGTATCGCCTTCTTCATGCCCGTATTCTACCCTTATGAATGGATCAGTGAGCTCGTTGTATATGGGATCGGACAGCTGATAGCCGAATAGGTCTCTTACAGACCGAACAAGTGAAAGCCAAGGCTCAGCCTCGCCCTGCTCTCGCTTCTTATAGACCTGAAGAAGGAGGTTGCGGAGAATATCACCGGGCTTCCCCTGCCCAACAAGCATGTTCTGATAGCCGGAATTCAGCCCAGTTTCTTCTGCACCGATGCCTGAGAAAGGAGGAACATGAACAACGGCCATTTCCTTCGCTGCGCGAGGGGCATCCACAACGTGATTCCCGTTACCGTCCTCGAGCCATACATAGACCTGCTCCTTATTTGCGTAGCGAAGCCCTACCGCAAGTCGCCACTCCTCTCTGGTCGAAGGCGATCTCCCCGAAAGAGAGATTTTGATTAGTTTGTGTTCGCCGCTTCTACGCTCTGGAGATTCATCCTTTCTGTATGCTGTTCTCCTGTCCAGCCAGAGAAGGTTCATCTCTCTGAGCGGGATGGCCGTGAAGTCCTTTCTGGTGATTGGGATCCCCGTTCTCTCCTTTGCTTTGGAGAGCTCCTGTCGCTCGGAAAGCCACTTTTGAACGCCCAGGTTCCAGACAGAAATAGCTTGAAGAAGGGTGGTCTTGCCGGAATTGTTTGGTCCGGCAAGGACTATACTGGAATCGAGGTGAAATTCTTCTCGGCCGAATTTCTTGAAGTGCTCTATGGTGACTTCAGTTATCATCATAGGGCCTGCATACTGCTTCTCGCCTATCCAGAAGAGTATGCCACGCTGTGGAACTATTAAGAATATGTGGTCGGGGCGAGAGGATTTGAACCTCCGACCTCTGCCTCCCGAAGGCAGCGCGCTAACCAGGCTGCGCTACGCCCCGAA
>JAFGIT010000198.1 GCA_016929465.1 Candidatus Coatesiibacteriota bacterium
ATGAACCGCCGTGGTACGGAACCGTATGCCCGGTGGTGTGGGAGGACGGCGGGAGCAATCCCGCCTCCTACCCGATAGGCTTGATAATGCGGTTTGATCGGAGTACTTTCTTGCCCATGACAGAGAAAATCCACTTTGATGTCGATAAGACGATCTATGACTTGCTCCACGACTCGGCGGAGCGTTTTGGTCAGAAAGTAGCGCTGAATTATCGTCAGTCAGCGCTTACCTACTCCCAACTTCTTGGAGAGGTTTATAAGCTCTCAGGTAAACTCCGCTTCTGCGGAGTTGGAAAGGCGGATCGGGTTTTTGTTATCATGCCCAATTCGCCGGGGCTAGTGATCGCCTATTTCGCTATTTTCAGGATTGGCGCAGTTGCAGTTCCCTTGTCTATTGGCTCCACACATGTCGAAATAGATGCTCTTCTTTCCCATTCAAGGCCGACGGCGGGAATAACGACTACTCAGACCTCGCAGGCAGTAGAACGAGCCTTGTTGCTCAATGACGTCAATCCCGCTGTTCTAATCTCAGAATGGGATGAAGCATCGGAACATCGATATACGATATTTAAGGAGGCCAGCCCAAGATCGACCGTGCATGGTGGGCCTCCATCGCCCGAGGATCCGGCTGTTATGCTCTACACCGCAGGGACAACTGGCCGGCCCAAGGGCGTCATACTCACCCATCGCAATATAGTGTCGAACACCTATAGCTGTCAAAAGGCGATGCCGGTCTCGGATAGCGATATATTTCTCGCCTTCCTGCCGATGTATCATTCGTTTGCGTTCACGACGTGCACAGTTCTTCCGGTGCTGCTCGGATCGACGACTGTCATCCTGCCGGGCCCGAAGAAAGAGCTGATAATCGACGCCGTCTGCCGTTTCGGTGTGACGGTCTTCATCGGGATCCCTGGCCTCTATGCGATTCTATCGAGGGCGGACAGCACAATAGCCTCTCTATTCGATCGCGTCCGCTTCTTCGTCTCGGGGGCCGCGCCCCTTTCGTTGCAGACGATAGAGGCCTTCTCGAAGCTCTACAGAGGCCCACTTCTCGAGGGATATGGCCTCACCGAGGCCGCCCCTGTCGTCTCACTCAATCCGATCGACGGAGTGCAGAAGGCCGGCTCCATCGGGCTGCCATTGCCGGATGTATCGGTTCGGGTGGTTGATGAAAGCGGCTGCGACATTCCACCTGGCGAGATTGGCGAGCTACTCGTCAGGGGGCCGAACGTGATGCAGGGCTATTTCGGCGATGCCGATGCAACACACGAGAAGATCCGCGACGGCTGGCTCTATACTGGCGATATGGCCCGAATGGACGGGGATGGCTACATCTGCATAGAGGACCGCAAGGACGACATGATCCTGGTCCAGGGCTCGAATGTCTATCCTCATGAGATAGAGGATACGATAAGGACTATCGAAGGAGTTGTCGATGTCGCGGTTGTCGGCATCGCGGACGGGCACCGGGGCAAGAGGCCGGTTGCGGTTGTTCAGGCCTTGGAGGGGGCTATGATCGACGAGGAGTGCATTCTCGCACATTGTCGGGAGCACCTTTCGAAACACAAGGCACCGAGACACGTTCACTTCTGGAGCGAGCTACCGCTTTCGCCCCTTGGAAAGCCGCTCAAGAGAGAGATTCGAGAGATATTGAATTCACGAAAGTAGAGGATTGACAGGTATAGATGGCGAATAACGGAACGAATAACGGCCCAAGCATAGCGATTTTAGGTGGTGGGATACTCGGCCTGTCGGCGGCGTATTGTTGCTTGAAGCAGAAGCTCGGCAACGTGGTGATTTACGAAAGAGATGATGATCTGGGCGGCCTTGCGGGGACCTTCGAGGTCTGCGGGACCAAACTGGAGAAGTACCATCACTTCATCTGTAAGAGCGACAAGGTGGTGCTGAATCAGATGGCGGATTTCGGGCTCGAAAAACTGGTCAATTGGGCGGATTGCCGCATGGGGCTTTTCGTCCACAACAAGCCCTACAGCTTCACCACACCCGCCGACCTTTTGCACTTCGATGCACTCGAAATCATCTCACGGCTCAGGCTCGGCGCCGCGATGCTCTCGCTGAAGTTCAAGAAGGACTGGAAGCCTTTGGAGAGCGTGCCTGCCGCCGCGTGGCTCAAGAAATGGGCGGGCAAGCGCAGCTACGAGGTGGTCTGGTCGCATCTCATGAAGAGCAAGTTCGACATATATGAGAACAAGATCCCGCTATCGTGGCTCTGGGCGAGGACTAACAGGCGTTCGGGCTCGAAGAGGAGAGGCAGCTCGCTCGAGCATTTCGGCTACGTGAAGGGCAGTTTCGCGGTCCTGATAGACGAGTACGTGAAGCGCATCAGGGATATGGGCGGCGAGATTCTCACGGGATGCGCGGCAAAGAGCGTCTCCAGAAACAAAGAGGGGCAGTTCACCGTGGAGAGCGAGAGCGGCGAGCGGATGCACAAGGCGGTCATCTCGACGATCCCGCTGCCATCGCTTTTGTCCGTCGCGACCTTTTTCACCGACGGCTACAAGACGCGGCTATCCAACATAAAGTACCAGACTGTGCTCAACATGGTCGTCGTCCTGAAGCGGAATCTGACCGATTTCTTCTGGCTCAATATCGGTGACGGCACGTTCCCGTTTCCGGGGATCATCGAGTTCTCGCACTTGAGGGACATAGAGGATTTTGGGGGACGGTCGATCCTATACCTTCCAAACTACCTCCCTGCCGATCACAAGCTGAACCAGCTTTCGGATGACCAGCTACTGGATGTCTATCTGCAATCGCTCTCGAAGATAGTCCCCGACCTGGAGCGGGAGTGGGTCGATGGAGCTCATGTATTCCGACACCCCTATGCCGACCCCTACTACACGCTGGACTACTCGAAGCTGCTCCCCGACCACAGGTCGCCATACAAGAGGCTCTTTGTTTTCAACACGGCGCAGATCTATCCGATCACAAGGAACGTCAGCAATTCCATCCTGTTCGGTCAGAATGCGGCTGCTCTACTCAAACAGGACATGGGGGCCAAGTGATAGACGTCACCGGCACCCTGACCGAGATAACGACGCACATCTGTCGCAACGTTGACACATTCTCGCACATCGACCCGGACGGCCTTTTAGTCTGCTACGCCCAGGCGAAGAAGAAATCGCTCCACGGGATGTATGCGAAAATACACCCCACTTGCTTCAGGGGCGGAAAGCGGCGCATAGAGCATCGCGGCCGCGAGTTCGCCTATCCGATAATCGAGATAGACGGTCGGCGCATCCTATACGTGCTCTATTTCTACTACCCGAGGTTTCAGAACCTCCGCTTCGAGACGAAGCTGCTCACAATCTTCCACGAGCTCTATCACATAGGCCCCAAGTTCGACGGCGACATCAGGCGATTCCCAGGTAAATATTACGCGCATGGCAAATCGCAGAAGGACTACGACGACTCCCTGAAGGTCAAGATCGACGCCTACCTGAAGCGGTTTGGCGAAGAGGAGATCCTCCAATTCCTCAAAATGGACTTCAAAGACCTCCAGAAGAAATACGGCCGCGTCATCGGCACCACGATGAAGATGCCGAAGGCCTTTGCGGTGGTGTGAGGGGGGCTGCGTATGAGAAGTCACGATCCCTCCCGTCGTTAGGTTCATGAGTGGCCCTAATGAGAGCGATACGTCACGCATCCTCGACTATTCCCAATCTATTGCATCTGGTAGCGATCTATCTGTGGATCCTCCCTGAATTTGATGCAAATGGTCGTATTTGCCAAAGCCATTGACCTCATGCTACATTGGAAAATGATATAAACTATTATGGTTTCGACATCAAAGGACATAGATATGAGAAAACCTGTATATCTTTTCATGATGTTCCCTTATATCGCTGCAGTCTTATTGCTATCTATCGTGTTGATTTCATGCTATTCTATAATTGACCTTAACACTGATGTTGATCGCGCCAGACAGTCTGAGATGCCAATAGTGATATATTACATCACCCCCTACTACCCGAATTCCGCCGGCGGCGTCGATGTCAGCATCGGATTCATTAACGCAACAGACAATATAATCAAATATACCCGCTTCATGGTCAGAGCGTATAATGCCGTAGGGGAAATGGAACTCTGTGAGATCAGGCATAGGGAAACCAGCCTTCTCAGATGTGTTGGCCCTTTGGGACCCGGAAAGCGAGACTATGGTGACTGGAGCAATGTATGGTATAATTACGCTATACGATATATCGTACTTGAATATGTTAAAGTGACATTTATGAATGGTGACGAGGTCATCATCAAGGGCGAAGATTTGAGCCTTATTCTAGCAAGTAAATTCAAGTCCAATAAATTTTACGCTTCATATAAGGGGCGATGATAAAAGGCAAAAGAGAAAATATGGACCTCAACATGCCTTGGAATCGTGATGATGAATTTGCGTCAAACATCACAGCATAGATGCCATTTCCGAGAACATGCTGATGAACTCGAGCAGCATTATGCCGATCTCATATATGACAAAATACCTGAGTATGTGAGATTCTGGGAAGAGTTTATCGGCTGCCGCCGCACATCGGGCGGTCTTGAGCCCTATGAAATTCTCCCCCAATCCAAAGCGCCAAAAGACCTCAAAGAGACACATATGAAGGTCTGTCTCGCGCATTATTCATTCCTTCACAATTGGCTGGAGCTTCACCACCATAGCTTGGAGGTTAGGGAACTCTGCTCCAAGCCGGACATTGAGAGCTTTGATTGGCGCAAAAGGCACCTTCGGGCCTTCGAGATTTGCCTATTCAGGTTAGTGAATGCACGCAATATGATAATTCAGCTGCACCAATTGACGGATAAATCCCGCGACAACCGAGTTGAAAGGGAGCGACCAGACTCGCTGACCAGACTAGAATTATTGGTGAAGCTTCGAGACAGAATAGTCCACCGCGGCATTTTGCGGGTGAAATTGAGCAACGCTGACGGTAGGTCGGGATTGCCCGTTATTGAATACATGGCTGATACAAGAACATGCAAAAGCTCGCTTTCTGGCGGAATTCCCGGCTGGATCCAGACCGCGATGTTTACAGAAACGGCGCTGAACACGTTGACTATCGCGTTTAATGAATCAAATAGAATGCGCTTCGAGGAGTTTGGAGGGTGGCTTGAGTCTAAATCTCTGTATATGGAATGGAGAACTAACCACGGACAATAGATGCCCCATCTGTGGCGGTCGCCTAAGGGAAGTCAGGAAAGTGGTCCTTCCTGCATATAGTGCAGACTCCACAGCAGTTGTTCGCGAGAAGGAGATGCCAGATGATGATCTGGATAACGGAACAATCCTAATATGCGATTGTGGATTCGAATACCAAGAGAAGAAGAAGTGAACTATAATAGCTAAAGGGCCATGCGCGTTATTTTTACAGCGGGATCGATCTGGAAGGCCTATACATGTAGTATGGGGCATCCCGCGCGGATTTCGTGGCCCAGCAGTTCTGGTTACGGCGTATAGACCGAATCCGAGTCGCTGGGATGAGAGATTTCTTTGGAGAAGATGATGGATCGACGCAAGAAGGCCAAATTCATTCACGAGGGCCGATATGTTGCGGAGGTGGAAGTGGAGCTAATCGAGGATGAAACTGGGTGGGCTCCATATTTAAGCCTCGATGAGGCCCGTAAATTGGACGAAGTGCGGGAAGCCTTGCGCCAGGAAGACATGGAGACCGCCGCCCAATACGGCCGCATCTACGAACTCCGCCCAGTTGCGAGCTGATAGGATAGTCTCTAAAATGCTCGGCTGAGTTGCAGAGTCACTTGCCGGGAGATAGGCCCTATATTTCGGGCGAATCGTCTTCCCTCACCTCCAGATACCTCTCCGCCTTCTCCCGGTCGTAGCCGGATCCCTCCGATAGAACGAGCGGCTGCCCGAGTCGTTGGGCGGCGCCTTCGACGTATTTCGGGTTGCGCTCGATCATGACGAAGTCGCGGCC
>JAFGIT010000199.1 GCA_016929465.1 Candidatus Coatesiibacteriota bacterium
GATATGGTAGGCACGGGCGGCTTCGAACCGCCGACCTCTACCGCGTCAAGGTAGCGCTCCACCCCTGAGCTACGTGCCTACATGACTTACGCCCCTCAAAAGAGAGAATACATCAGTTGTATCAATCAGCGGCAACCATAATACCACCTTTCAGCTGAGTCAAGCGACTCTCGATTTTTTCTGGCGAGCGGGACCATCCATGCTTTCCGCTTTGGGTCGCACCCTACGGAGCGGAATTGGCTTCGCGATCCCGTTCCTTCATGACCAGGCGGAATCCGAGCGCGCTTCGTCTCTTCTCTGGGGGATTACTTCCCCTATCGGCTGACCTGCAGTTCCAGGCCCAGGCCCAGTAACTGCCGCCTCGAACTACGCGTGCCGTTCCTGCAGTTGGACCTGTCGGATTATACATCGCGTGGCTCTTATACGCGTCGGCGGAATACCAGTCATAGCACCCTTCCACAACATTTCCTGCCATGTCGTGCAGCCCAAATGCGTTTGGCAAGAACTTGCCAACCGGAGCTGTCACGGCATATCCATCGTCGAGGTCTGCGTGGTTCGGATGCGTCGGATGGCTCTTATCAGCCAGATTTACGTATCGCACATCGATCTTATCGCCCCAGTAGTACCTGGTCTTCGTCTTGGCGCGACACGCATACTCCCACTCGGCCTCCGTCGGAAGGCGAAATTCGTATTTGCCGGCATGAATTGCGGAAAGGTGTTTGGCGAATGCCATCGCATCCGCCCAGCTCACGAAGACCACTGGCTGGTCCGGTTCGTTGCGAGTGAAGCCGTGGTAGCTTCCGCTGTTGTGTTCGGGACGGAAGGTGCGATATTCAGCATTCGTCACCTCGTATTTCCCGATCCAATAGCCATCCAAACAGACCTCATGAACCGGACCTTCATCCTCGTCGCGGGCATTGTCGCTGAGAGGGCTGCCCATCTCGAAGCAATCTCCAGGAATCCACACGAATTGCATCCCGGTATTTGGCTCAGTCCATTCAGTGCGGACGTCCGGAACTGCGCAAGGAGCATCCGGGACCGGCCCGACGAGCTCCTGCGATAGTTTTTCGATTCTTGACTCCAACTCGGCAAGTTTCTTCTTTTTCTGCTCGATTCTGGCCTGTCTCTCGTCGTCCAGGGCTTTAATTCTTGCTTGTTTCTTTTCCAGCGTCGCAAGCGTCTGCTGCTTTTTCTCGATCATCCGGTCGAGCTCATCAAGTTCCCTTTGAAGACCGCACACGAAGACAAAGGAGCCGCCGAGCTCGCTTCCGGTCCCGGCAATTGTCTCGAGGCCAATCCCACCAACTATGCCCTTTGCTCCAAGATCCAGCCTAATCCCGTCATAGAGCTCAGAAGATAGGAGGTAAGGCTGTTTGTTCTGGTTCAGGATTCTCATCAGGGAATTCCCGAATATTGATAGGCCATCAGAGCCCTTTTTGTCGGAAAGCGACCCACTGTGTGTGATAACCTCTCGACTCGTCCTGTCGAATGTCTCCCGCCTGTCGGCTGCACTGATATTGATTGGGGCCGAGGCAGACGTTGAGATGTCATTTTCGGAGAAACACGAGTCGCAGATGACCAGGACATGCCTCGCTGGCATCGCCTTGAGTATGCCCCTGAGCCACTCCCCTTCGACCAACCGGCTTCGGTCCCCACGTTTTGCATCCACCGGCACCCAGGCTTCCATTCCGGTCAGCTCATCGAATGAGCAATGACCGCCAAAATAGACGAGTAGCCAATCCTCGGGACGAAGCTTCTCGACCGACTTACGGAATGCGTCTTTGATTGCGCCCTCGGTGGCGTCCGAGTTGTAAAGCTTGACCAGGTGCTGGGAGCCAAAGCCGTAGCGATCGAGAAGAACCTCCGCAAGCGCATCGGCATCCGCGACGGATGTATTCAGTCGAGGCCAATGAGCGTAGTCGTCTATCCCGATGCAGAGAAGATGATAATCGCCTAAGAAAGGCCAATCACCAGCGGCGTTCTTTAGCTCTACCGCTCTCGTGCCAATCTCGGACGTCAGGCCCATGATAAGGCACATCATCAGGCTCAGCGAAAGGAGCCGAAAGGACCTCATTCCCAATCTCCATGCAATTCCCATTGATTCGAAGCATTGGCGCAAGAAGCACAACGCCACATTATGCTGTATCGGAGCTTTTGAGGTATTTTCTTAATTCGGCACAATCCGGCCACCCAATTGGCGGCCCTTGGTGCCAAACCAACCCGTAAAATCCACCCATTGTCAAGCAGAGCAGCTCTTGTGGATTCCCATCTGCCACCGGTTCGATCTTTCGCATTGCCCCCTGCTGTGTGATATGATGCTTCGTGAAAATGATTCGGCCATTTTACGGCCATGCGGGCTCCAAGCCTCAACCTTGAACTTTGAACTATGAACCTTGAACTCCGAACCATGAACAACCGAGTTCCTGATCTCTTACAGAAGACCATATTGCTCTGCATTATCGTGGTCCTCCCTTTCATCGCGATTCCGGAGGCCCTCGATGGCTTCATTCTACCGAAGTGGTTCGCGATCAAGCTCGCTGCACTTTTACTTCTCATCATCTCGCTGATCGATGGCTGCCGTAAGACTCCTCGTTTCATGGCTCTGCCTTTGGACCTCGGGGCCATCCTCCTAATCCTGTCCTTCGGGATCGCATGGACCAGGTCTCTTGGAAACTGGACCGGGCTCCATACGCCATCTCAGCTGCTTGCTCTCTGGATAATCTACCGAGCGATTGCCGCCTATTCTTGGGACCACCGACTCAAGATATTGGCTGCCTGCGTTATTCCCGGCGTGGTACTATTCTCTCTTGCCATCTTGTCGGTCCTGGGCGGTCCCTATGTGAAATCTGGATGGCTGGTTGCGGCCCAGCTTGGTCATGGAAACTATGCCGGGCAGTGGGCGATACTCATAGCACCCGTCGTCGCTGCGTTCTTCTTCACTGCAAGAGGGCGGCTTTGGAGAGCATTTTTCGCCGTCCTGCTTGCGCTTTCCGCTTGCTATCTTCTCATCTCGAACTGCCGCGGCGCGTGGGTGGCGCTCGCAGTGGCGACCGGGGTGGTCTGGCTCGTTCGGCGTCGGTCGGGCTCGTCTTCTGTTACAAGGCGTTCGCTGGTGCCTGTTCTCATGATATTGGTCCTTGCGGTGGCTCTGTTATGGCAGACTGGCTCCTTTAAGGAGCGGATCCTCACGAGCTTCGGGAGGGACGATACCGGCTTGAGCTTCCGCCGCCTTGCCTGGGGCAGCACGCTGAAGATGATCTCGCACGAGTCGGTTCTCGGCACTGGTTCCGGGAACTTCGCGGCGTTTTACCCCCGCTATCGGACCTCCGAGGAGAGGGCCTTGTTCCCGCAGAGACGGTTCGTCAGCAATCCACACAATAGCTACCTCCTTGCGGCAGCGGAGGCAGGACCGCTTGGTCTTGCCGCGATCATATTTTTCGTCCTCGCAGCGCTTAGATTGGCTCTCGAACGGGCCAGACCGGACCGCGGGGGTGGGGATATATTCGACGCTGCATTGGCAGTCGGCGTCGTCGCCACCATTTTGCATACGGTGGTCAGCTTCAATCTCGAGAAGCCGGTCTCCGCATTCTACTTCTGGGCATTCGCCGGAGTCTTGTCGATGAGGTCCCGGTCGGGTGGTCATGGTTGGGGAGTCTCAGGTCTCAGAAGAACGGTCCGGATATCTCTTTCGACACTGGCCGCGTCCCTTCTAATAGTAGTTCTTGTCGCAGACTGCAGGGAGATAATGGCTTCGGTCCACTCCCCCAGGGGATCGATGTATAAGCGGGAAGGGAATCTCGCCGAGGCCGAGCGCGAACTGCGGGCGGCAGTTGAATTGTGGCCGGAGGGGGCAACAAACTCTCACCTTCTGGGGCGCATAATGCTGCAGAAGGGCGACTTGAGGAGCAGTGAGAAGCTCAACGAGATGTCGCTTTCTATCTGGCCATATTTCCGCGATGCGCTCGTGGACCTCGGGATCATCAAATGGCGTCAGGGCGATTTGAGGGCTGCGGAGAGATTCCTGGTGGCGGCAATTGACATTGACCCAGAGTTCTCCAGGGGTAGGATAGCCCTTGGGAACCTCTATGCGGCACACTCGGAATACGACGCCGCCATCGAGCAGTATCACCACGCTGAGGCAAGGAGATCATCGCGAGAATCCGCCCGGTACTACATCGCAGCGGTTCACGCTGCGCGCGGGAGATTGGATGAAGCCCTCGATATTGTGGAGGACCTTATCTCGCTGAAGCACATGTATCTCGATTCGGAGCTCAGCATCGGCCTGACAGCGGATTATCTCATTGATGTTATCGGGTGCGGAGAGTGGCCTTTTGAGGTGGTTGCCAGAGACGGTGATTTGTGGCCTGTCTGGAGGGGCGAGAAGGTCGGACGGATGGCGATAAGGAGGCAGGCTCCGAGGATAGCGCTGTTAGCCGATGGAGAAGGCGTCGAAATGAGAGTGTCTTCCGATGGTGAGCGCTTGCATATAAGGTTCATCAGAGCACCCGATTCGAGGGCTCACGTGTATTCTATCGTCGTCGAGACACCATCTCTATTTAGGTCATTCGACCTTCTCGCGGACGCGGAGCTTCATTCCAGGATACTGATGCTCTATGCGGAGATACTCGACTCGCTTGGCAGGCATCAAGAAGCGCAGCAAATGCGCTCCGAAGCGCTGGTGTTGAATCCGAGAGCTTCAACAGCCCCAATTCGCTATTCTGAAACAGATCAAATCAACTCAACGGATTCTGAGTAGGGCCTGCGGAGGAAGTCTTTGACCACGATCATGTCATACTTCTCGAGAGACAATCCCGAAAATCATCGCAATAGTAAGACGGACCTATTCAGGCTCTTACTTGTTCTGGCTTGTCTCTCAATCATTCCCCTCCTTGCCTTGCCTGAAGCCCTGGATGGGTTCATTCTGCCGAAATGGTTCGTGATCAAGCTCGCGGCGCTCTTTCTTCTCATCATCTCGCTGATTGATGGCTGCCGGAGGACCCCTCGCTTCATGGCTCTGCCTTTGGACCTCGGGGCCATCCTCCTAATC
>JAFGIT010000200.1 GCA_016929465.1 Candidatus Coatesiibacteriota bacterium
CGGCGACCAAGCGGCCGGTCAGCATGAAGTTCAAAGAGATATCGACGCGAGTCGGCCTCGCGATCCTGATCGGCTTCATGTTGTTTGTCTCCTATAACGACATACTCAAACTCCTCAACTGAACCCAAAGACAACCGTCGATAGTGACTCCGGGGGAAAATTGAAACAACGAAGGACTATCGCCGATGGCCTTCTCAGCGAAGAACGACTGCACAAGGTTCTCGCTGCGGCAGGCGTCGGCGCCAGAAGAAAGTGTGAAGAGCTCGTAGCCGCTGGCAAGGTGAGCGTGAACGGAGAGGTCATCCGCGATCTTGGCTTCAAGCTCAATCCAGGCAGCGCAACTATAGAGGTTCAGGGCAAGAAGATCGATCTGAATACAGAGCTCGTCTATTACCTCATAAACAAGCCAGCGGGTATGCTCTCAACCTGCGCCGATCCTCAGAACCGCTCCACAGTGCTGGACTTAATCCCGGACTGCGATAATAGGCTATTTCCGGTCGGGCGATTGGATAGAGACTCCCAGGGGCTGATGCTCCTGACCAACGACGGCGAGGCTGCACAAATACTCACGCACCCCAAGTATGAGGTCGAGAAGGAATACCTCGTCAAGGTTCGAGGCATCCCCGCTGAGGCTGTTCTTCAGAGAGCGAAGCGCGGCATCAGGCTCGAGGACGGACCGGCTCGAGCGAAGCTGGTCGAGATTCACAGCAAGACCGACAGCAACTCGTGGCTCCGAGTTGTGGTGACAGAGGGCAGAAATAGACTCATCAAGCGCATGTTCAAGGCTCTTGGGCATCCAGTCATGAAGTTGAAGCGAATCAGGCTATTCTACCTGAGGTTGGGCGATATACCTGAGCGTGCAGTAGTGCCTCTTCAGCCGAAGCAGGCGGACATGCTAATAAAGCGGCTTCGCAAATTGGCCATACCAGACGAGGACGAGAAGAAACAAGTCGCAAAAGCAGGACCGGCTTCGGGCAATTCCCCTCGCCGGAAAGCTGTTCGAAGGCCGCCGAAAATCGTCCGTCCCACCAGGACAAAAAAGACCAGAAGGACCGAATAGTAATTGGAGGCTGTTCTCATGGTTCTGAGAGGATAAATTGATGTCAGCCAGAATTTGGATCTATGGCGACGACGTTAATACGGATGTCATTTTCCCCGGGAAGTACACCTACACAGTCTCGGATCCCGCCGAGATGGCGAGGCACGCTCTAGAAGACCTCGATCCGAGCTTTGCGAAAGAGGTTCGCTCCGGAGATATCATCGTAGCAGGAAAGAACTTCGGCTGCGGGAGCTCCAGGGAGCAGGCGGCATTTGCTCTCAAGTACGCGGGCGTGGCGGTGATTATCGCGAAGTCGTTCGCCCGAATATTCTACAGGAATGCGATCAACGCCGGGCTTCCTGCCATCGAGCACGCGGGATGCGTCGATGCAATCAATCCGGAGTCAGAAGTCGAGGTGGACCTTCGGAAAGCGGCAATCAACGTGGACGGCACCAAATTCGAATTCCCCCCGTTCCCTGACCAAGTCATGGCGATTCTCGAGGTGGGCGATCTTGTGGAGTATGTCCGCAAGACGCTCTAGATTTGCATCTGTAGCTATTTGGCCTTAAGGTACACGCCTAGAATCCGATAGCCTCTTTGGCTATCAATTTATTTAAGCAGATGGATTCGAGGTTGAAATGCAGGGGATAACGAGACCATTGGCTCTGGCAGCAATTGCAGCAGCAATGCTAATTTCGCCTGCCGCGATGCTCTCCACGGCCCATGCCAGGGGGGACTTGTTGAGGTTGACAGATGCCCTCGAATCTCTCGAGATCGCATCTCGCGCAGAAGACCTGTCAGACCTCTTCAGACAGGGCAGATACGAGGCTCTAATCGAAGCCTTGGACGACATCGCCCGTCTTTTCCCGGAAGTGGGTCACTCCTATCATCTCGATTACCTGCGCGCCAAGGCGCTCGGCAAACTCGGCCGAAATTCCGAAGCGGCACTCATTCTAAGGGAAGATGCGGCTTCTGCAAAAGGTCTTCTGGGAAATCTGGCCCTCTGTGATGTGGTCTCTCTGGCGGTTAAAGCCAAGGAGTGGGGCCTGGCCGAGGATTCCGTCAGGAGCCTGGCCCGCAGATACCCGCTAAATGAGCGATTCAAGAGCTCTGTCTCAGAACTGGCACATGCCTTGTTCGACGACGGTCAATTCGATGCCGCACTCGTGCATTTCAAGCGACTCGGAGAGATCTATCAGTCCGGCACCGATATCGAATTCCAATTCATGGCTGCATCCTGCCTCGAGAAACTCGGCGAGATGGATGAGGCCTGCGAAGGCTATCTAGACATCCTGATGAGGGAGGAGCGAGATGACTACAGCGCCCAGTCGCTCGCCCGTATTCTTGCGCTGAACGGACACTGCGACGCAGAGAAGCGACTTGGGCCGCCATTCCATCTGGCAGCCGGGGAAGTTAGCCTCTGGGACCATAAGTACGCTGACGGGATCCGCCATCTAAAGCGAATCTCCAAGGGCAGCGACCCGCAGACAAGGATGAGGGCCGAGAAGGCTATGGCCCTGTGCTTCTTCAGAATGAAGGACTATAACGCGGCCGCAAAGCGATTCGAACAGATTCGGAGGGAAGCAAAGGCCGAAGAGGATATCGACTCAATCAACATGTATCTAGGGCACTGCTACAGCAGGTTGGATAGGCACGCGGAAGCGATCTCGCGTTACAGAGCAGTCTCGAGAGAAGCCGCCGATGATCAGACGAGAGCCAGGGCCGCTTTCCTGTTGGCCAGAGAACAGGAAAGCGCCGGTGAGCCGAAGACGGCCAGGGCGGAATTCGAGGCGCTGATCAAGCAATATCCCGACGCGGTTTACGCGGCGAATGCAAGATGGCGAATGGTTCTGGCTGCCTTCGAAGAGGGCAACATGGATTTGGGAGAAAGGGAGCTAGAGGAGATCATAGCCCTCGGAGACCGAAATCCCCATTATTATGACGCCTGCTATTTCATGGCTCGGGTTCATGAATTGCGAGGTGATTTCACCAAGGCTGCCGAGCGCTATGCAGATAATTTCGCCGAGTTTCCCAACATCTACTTCGGTCTAATATCGATAGACAGACTCGAGCAGCTTCAGAAAGAGAACAAAATCGATCCCTCGGCGTTGAAGGGCCTTGTCGATGAGACGCTTTTCAAGGCAGAGCGTCTTCGTGCGAGGGGAGAGGCCGGTGCATACATCGCTGCTCTCCGCAGGGCACAAGCTCTCACAGGAAGAGAGAGTGAGTCGTGGCAGAAGATTGCCGAGATGCGGGATGCGTTCATGCGGGCATATAGGAAGACATCCGGCCTATTCGCGCTGAACGGGAAGCCCAAATGGGCCTTCAAGGCGCCCTCCTCCGCCGATGGCCTCGAGGACATCGCGTCCTTTTTCATCTCGCTTGGCATGGATGACAAGGGCGCTCAATTGCTATACTCGCTCTCGCTTGGGAGGCCCAAGGACCTGGATGCGCTATATGCCGCTATCAATATATTCGAACGGCTCGATCGACGCAACGAGACAATCCTGCTTGCGGAGAGAGCATTCAAGAGCCTGAATGACCTCGGTCTCGCCGTCTCCGATATGCCGGAGTGGTTCGTTAGAGCTCTGTATCCGCGCGGATTCTCTGAACACGTCGAGGAATACAGCAAGACCAACAAGGTCGAGCCGGCAATAATCTATGCGATTATACGGGAGGAGAGCAGATTCCAGACGGAGAGCATCTCCGCTGCTGCCGCAAGAGGCGTCATGCAGCTGATAGTCCCAACGGCCAAGCAGGTTGCAGAATCTCTCGGCCTTGGCGACATGCCAATCGACGAACTCTATGAGCCAAAGACCAATATCGCGCTCGGCGTCAAATACATCAGCCAATTGCTCGAACGCTTCGATGGAAGGCTGATCTTCGCGCTGGCATCTTACAATGGCGGACCAAGCAATGTGGAACGATGGATTCGGAATTGCGAGGACGAAGTGGGGGACGACGAATTCATTAATGCTATAACCTTCTCCGAGACGCGCCGCTACGCTCAGAAGGTCCTCGCTTCATACCGGATATACAAATGGCTCTATCCAGAAGAGCGGGCGATATCAATGGCCCAACAGGGGGATCACAAGTCCGGGGCATCCGCGGGATAGGGGCCGCCTGTTCTCAACGGATCTCCTGTCGAGCACGCTGGGAGCGACCGGACTGGCCGGATTTCACGATGATTGATGAGATGGCCCGGTTCAGATAGACCTGACCATCTCCGGAAGTCGGTGACCAACTTCCAGGTCGGATGCAAGCCGGTGTTCCCTGATCGGCAGTCAGCAGCAGGGAGAAACTGCCTTCCTATAGGATCTGCCAGGTGTCCTCTTCGTCATAGACTGTGCGTCTGCATTCCAGGTGAATCTCGGCGACCTTCTCGTAGTCCCTGTCGTATTTCGAGGTGAACCGGATCTTGTATTTCACGTCCTTGGTCGTGAACATTCGGGTCACGCTCTCATTTACCGGTCCCGATCCCAATATCTCATATTCTATGCCGTCAACAGGGACTGCGATCTTCTTGCTGTGCACATCAAAGTCCTCCCGGACGAATATTCCCTTCAGACTCGAAGCGCTTCCACACCTCTGTTTCAGGCGGTCATCGCCGGAGTTGTGAGCGACCACGTAAGTTCTTATAGTGCTTTCAGCTGTTCTTAGGTCCACCTCGGGCTTGGAATTGCATCCAAATGATATAACGGCCAAGGTGACAACCGTCGCCACGACGAGGTTAATCTTCAATTGTCTCAACATACCCAAAAACCTCCGGAATCTAATTCGATTCTGGAGCAGTAGGCCCCTTTCCTAATCTCATATTTGCCTTGATAGGTTGCCCAGGGACTACCGACTTTGCACCGGATGTCCCAAAGCCGCTCAAAGTGAGTTCTGTGAGTTCGGACCTGCCAAATAAAACCTTCTCATACCTGATCTTCGCAAAACCAAACACTGGAATATCCGCACATCGCCAGACCTGATAGCTCCATTTTCTGTTCTTCGAGATCTCGCTCTTCAGGTCCGCGACGAAATGATCACACTTGAATTCCTTGCCAGCGGTCTTAACGACGACACCGGTCTCCTTTCGCTTCATCTCGTCAAGTGACTTGATCGCCTCGTCCTGGGCAAATCCCTTTCTCATGCCCTTCTTCGTCAGATCATCACTTACGGAATTTATCACGCCCATCTCTGCCTCTGTTGGCTGGGCCCCGGGCGACCAGATGATATATCGCTTCGCATCACCGACATTGGCTATCGCAGAGATATAGCAAAGCATGGTCTCGGCCGCAACTGGCTCAGTCTTCGGCAATAGAACGCGAAAGACTGTATTCATGTCCCCGCCTGCATTGAATTGGACCTCATGCCAAAGGCAATCCTGCCCCTCGAACTTCTCTTCCCCAACAACAGAGTATTTAGCCTTCATGCTCTGCTTCGAGCCACCGTCAACGGCCTTAGTCATATCGTAAGAGACCCATTCCCCGACTTTGAATGTCGGCGGAACCAGCTTCTCGGATGCGGATGCAGTCACGATAAGAAGAAGAACGAGAATTAATGATAAGAACGATTTTATCCGTATCGCAGTCAATTGCTTATCCCCAGAATAGAACTCTTTACTCTCTGCATCTACAAGTATAATGTCATACACCATTCTGGTGTCAACATGTACTTATAAAACAATGGAGCAGAACTAATGCCCGGAGTTTCAAACCAATACGATGCAGCGGGCGTCAATACCGAGATGATCGGCTCTGGTCTATCGAGGCTCAGGAGCATCCTTTCGGGGACATTCGAATTCAACGATCGCTCAAAGCCGGTGACGGACCTGTCCTTCTTCGCCGCTTTGCTTGATATAGGCATACCTGAATACATCGCGATCTGCACCGACAACGTAGGGACCAAGCTGCTGGTTGCCCAAATGATGGACAAATACGATACCGTGGGGATCGATTGCGTCGCCGTCAACGTCAACGACGTCATCTGCGTCGGCGCGGAGCCACTCACTTTCGTCAATTATCTGGCCTTGCAGGAGCCTGACCCCGATTTCCTCGAGAGCATCGCAAAGGGCCTCTACGAGGGCGCAAAGCTGGCGAACGTGTCGATCTCGGGCGGTGAATCCGCCGCTGTAGGCCAGCTTATAGCAGGTGTCAGACCGAATAGGGGCTTCGATTTCTCCGGGACCTGCATCGGCATCGTGCATAGGGACAAAGTCATAGTCGGAAGGGATGTGGTCCCGGGCGACGCGATACTCTCGCTATCGAGCTCGGGCCTTCACAGCAACGGATACTCACTAGCTCGCAAGATACTTTTCGAGACGATGAATTTCGGAGTGGACACATACGTCAAGGAGCTCGGGAAGACCGCGGGAGAAGAGCTCTTGATGCCCACACATATCTACGTGCGGGAGATTCTGGAGATCATCAACGGCGGCCTGCCCATCAAAGCGCTCGTGAATATCACCGGGAATGGGCTATTAAACCTAAATCGTATAGCCGCCAAGGGAGTGGGCTTCGAGATCAATGCCCTCCCAGAACCAGCGCCGATATTTTCGGTCCTTCAAGAGTGGGGCGACATCGACGATGCCGAGATGTTCCGAGTATTCAACATGAGCATGGGCTTCTGCATAATCGTTCCTGATGACTCGGATGTGATCGCGAAGGTCGGCAGCATCGCCTCGAAGCATGGCGTCTCCTGTAGCAGGATAGGGACGATAGTAGAGGACAAGGCGAAGCGCGTATTTATCACCCAGAAGGGACTCAAGCAGGAGGGGCTCTTCTTCGTAGCGGATTAGGCCGCCATGCAGATGCGATATATGCTATATGTAGGGGCAGGCCTTGGAGGCTGTAAAATAAATGTCGAATTCGCGGCGACCACAGTCTCTTCTTTGGGCAGTCTGGAAAGCCCACGCTGCGCCTTGTGCCTATAAGTAGGCGTGCCACAATATATAAACAGGCGGAGACAGGTCGATGCATCTAATCGACGGGTGATTCGACTTATTTTACAGTCTCCAAGCCCCGCCCCTACACTACACAGACCTGTCGGGCCTCCTATGTAATGGGGAATTGAGTGATGGAACGAAGCGGACACTGGACTGACGATTTCTTCGAGGATCTATTCGGGCGAGTTATAAAGAGCAGGTCCGATGAGACGACCCTGATGCAGATCGATCTCCTTCTCAAAGGGTCGGGTGCAGAACCCGGAGCGACCGTTCTCGACGTTTGCTGCGGCTATGGCAGGCACTCAGTCGAGCTCGCGAAGCGTGGCTTTCAGGTGACCGGCGTTGATCTAATAGAGGGCTATCTGGCCAAGGCAAGAGAGCACGCGGAAACCAAGGGCGTTGATGTTGAGTTCATCAAGATGGATGTGCGCGACCTCGAATTCGACAGGAAATTCGACTTGGTCCTCAATATGTGGACCAGCTTCGGCTTCTATGACGAAGAGACGAATCTGGACATCCTTAAGCGACTCGGCAATTGCGTCGCTCGCGGAGGGCACCTCGTTATGGAGCTGATCAACCGAGATTGGGTGGTCAAGAATTTCCTGCAACGAAGTTGGTGGCCGGTTGATGATAATCTCATCATATTCGAGGAGCGTGAATTCGACATCACCAGGAGCATAAACCGCTGCGTCTGGAATTTTCTCGAGGACGGCAAGGTCAAGAAAATGCCACTGGACCTCCGCGTCTATTCCGCCCACGAGCTCATATTGCTCCTCAAGAGCGTCGGCTTCGGTGACGTCGAGGCGATTAGCGAGCCCGACGGAGCCCGCCTGACGTTCGACTCACGCATGATGATGATCATCGCGAAGATGGGTTGACCGGAGAGAGAATGGAGCCGCGAATTCACACGAATTCACACGAATGAAGAATCGTCACTCGTGCTAATCAGTGGCTTTGAATCCTCGGGTGATGTGTCAGTATTTGGCCGATCTGCGTAGTCATCCTCAACTAGTGAATTCCGCCCCGAATTTTAAGAGTTACTGACGCTTCCCAAACCTGTCATTCGTGTAAATTCGTGCTCATTCGTGGCTGACAAAAATCTACGCCTCGCCCTCCAAGCGGCCGCAGCACTTCTTGTATTTCTTCCCGCTGCCGCACGGACAGGGATCGTTGCGACCAATTTTCCCGGTCGCCTTCTGTGCTTTTGCCGCTCGGATCTTTGCTGGCTGATTGGTGGTCGGCGTCGGTGCACTCGGTCGTTGAGCGGGCGCCGGGACCTGTCTCGGTGCCGGCCCAGCCGGAACGGGTCGGCTGCCATCGGGGGGCGCCTCGGTGCTCACCTGAAGCGTCATCACATAGAACACAGAGCTCCTGGCAATATTCACCATCAGCTCCGCGAATAAGTTGAAGCTCTCTCGCTTGTATTCGGTCAGCGGATCGACCTGCGCGTAGCCCCTTAGCCCAATCCCCTCGCGGATGTGATCGATGCCCAAGAGGTGGTTCTTGAAGTCACGATCGATGACGCGGAGCATAATAATCCTGCATATCAACTCCATCTGCTCGGAGCCGGCGATCTTCTCCTTCTGCTCGAAGCCGCGTCGGACCGATTCGACCAGGATGTCCCTCAGCTCATCATAACCATACTTGGTCGGGTCGAGACCGGATATCGCAATCCCGAGAGATCCGCGCATCGCGCCGAGCAGTCCCTCGATATCCCAGTCCTCGGGGTCCTTCTTCTTATCGGTATGTTGCGAGAGGATGTCATCGACCGCGTCCTCGGCGAACTCCATGAATTCATCCTTCGACTCGCCCGAAAGTACGCGCTTCCTGAGCTCGTATATGACCTCTCGCTGCTTGTTCATAACGTCGTCGTATTCGAGGAGATGCTTTCGAATTTCGAAGTTCTGGGCCTCGACGCGTTTCTGAGCGGTCTGGATTGCCTTCGAAAGGAGCGGATGCTCGAGCCTCTCGCCCTGCTCCACGTGCATCCTGGTCAATAGGGCCTTTATGCGGTCCGCACCGAATATCCTCAACAGGTCGTCCTCGAGCGACATGAAGAACTTCGATGACCCCGGATCGCCCTGTCGGCCAGACCGACCCCGGAGCTGGTTGTCTATACGGCGAGATTCGTGCCGCTCTGTGCCCAGCACATGAAGACCACCGAGGTCCTTGACACCATCACCCAGGACAATGTCCGTCCCTCGGCCAGCCATGTTCGTCGCAATCGTGACTGCGCCCATCTGACCAGCCTCGGCAACGATCTCGGCCTCCTTCTCGTGGTGCTTCGCATTCAGGACTGAATGCTTGATGCCCTTGTTACCGAGCATCCGACTGAGCCGCTCGGAGTTATCGACCGACGTCGTTCCGACCAGGACCGGCCGCCCCTTCGCATTCAGCTCCTGTATCGATTCCAGGACCGCCTCATACTTCTCCTTCTCGGTCATGTAGATGGCGTCGGGCTGGCTGTCCCTTATCAAAGGTCTGTTCGTCGGAATGACCACGACCTCGAGTTTGTATATCTTGTAGAATTCCTCCGCCTCGGTATCGGCAGTGCCGGTCATTCCAGAGAGCTTGTCATACATCCTAAAGTAGTTCTGGATAGTGATGCTCGCAAGGGTCTGGTTCTCGTTCTCGACGTGCACCCCCTCCTTCGCCTCCAGCGCCTGGTGGAGCCCGTCCGAGTAGCGACGACCGGGCATGAGCCGGCCCGTGAACTCGTCAACGATAAGCACCTTGCCGTCCTTAACCATGTAATCGACGTCGCGCCTGAAAAGAAAGCGTGCCCTGAGCGCCTGGTTTATATATGAGAGGAAGTCCATCTTCTCGGGGTCGTAGAGATTCTCCACCCCAAGACGCGTCTCGACCGATTTGATGCCGAACTCAGTCAGGGTTATCGTCCGCGCCTTCTCGTCGATCTCGAAGTCGTGGTCCTTTCTGAGATGCCGAACGACGCGGTCAGCCTCGAAATAGCCACCCGTCGTTCGGTCCGAAGGGCCGGATATGATGAGCGGCGTCCTCGCCTCATCGATCAGTATGCTATCGACCTCATCGACGATGGCGAAATTATGGCCTCGCTGGACGAAATCGGCAGTGTTGTGCTTCATGTTGTCGCGAAGGTAATCGAACCCGAACTCGCTGTTCGTCCCGTAGGTTATGTCGCAGCGATAGGCGTTATAGCGGTCCTGGTTGTCCATGTCGTGTTGCAGCGCACCGACAGTCAGCCCGAGCATCTCGTATATCGGCCCCATCCAGCCGGCGTCCCTCCGGGCGAGGTAATCGTTCACCGTGACGACGTGGACGCCCTTGGCAGGCAGCGCATTGAGATAGGTCGCAAGCGTCGCGACCAGCGTCTTCCCCTCACCAGTCGCCATCTCCGCGATCTTGCCCTGATGGAGGACCATCCCTCCAATGAGCTGAACGTCAAATGGCCGGTGCTTTATCGCCCGTTTTCCCGCCTCGCGAACGGCGGCAAATGCATCCGGCAGAAGGTCGTCGAGCGTCTCGCCGTCCTTCAACCGAGCACGGAACTCGTCCGTCTTTGCGCGAAGGTCGCCGTCAGAAAGCTTCGAAAAGCCGTCCTCGAGGGAGTTGATCTGCTCGACGAAGACGGAAAGCCGCTTCAGAACGCGCTCGTTACGCGTCCCAATGATCTTGCTCAGGATTGCATTAAGCACCAGGAACCACCTTCATTATTTTAGCTCGGTATTATGAACAACACCCTTTATACATCCACCACTATACAATGGTTGCCTGAATCGCACCTAAATTTGGACCGCGCTACCCGGACAGAATTGGCCATTTTGCCCATCTGATTATTACCCCAGACCCGGGGTCGGGCAATTCGTGAATCGCCCCAACATTTGGGCTATCTGACACCTGGCCAAAATTGGCCACATTTGTCCAACCGAATTCTGGCTCTGGCGCGCGATCTGACGCGACCGACGAACTGCCTGGACAAAAAATGACCAGCCCGGACCCCCTCATTTGGCCATAATGTGCCAAATCCTACCTGGCGCCCCCCTTTGATCCCTTGACCCTATGATTTCTCCATCGTAGGGGCGATTCACGAATCGCCCAATCTCATTGATGATTCCATGTCATCCC
>JAFGIT010000201.1 GCA_016929465.1 Candidatus Coatesiibacteriota bacterium
GTAGCACTTGTCCAGATCAGCTTGAGGTGAAGGTGTGAATTCTCCCAAGATCTCCGCTTGCCTTATTGTCCGGGACGAGGGTGCCCACGGCACACGGAATGATGACTCAGCCGAGGGCCGGAGACTCGACTCACGAGATCCGAGCTTGCCTCGAAGGGAGACTATTTTGGACCGCTGCCTCTCCAGTCTGGAGGGCGTTGCGGATGAGATAGTCGTCGTGGATACCGGCTCTGTTGATGACACGAAGGAGGTCGCGGCAGAATACACCGACAAGATATACGACTTCGATACATCAATGGGTCAAAAGGGCAAGGAGGGGAAAAAGGTCAAAAGGGGACAAGCTTGTGCGACCCCTTCAGGGCCGTGTTTTCCTTTCGCTGTCCCCGTCCCGTAGACTCCCGCCTACGGCTACATTTGTTATGCCCCGATGGGGCATCGAATGAGCAGCGCAGATCAATTGAGGGGCTATTTCGCTGCCCTCGCCGATAGAGGACGGCGTCGTATTGACTGAGTTCCGCAATGAGAATTGGGGCCAAGACTGCCCACGATCTGAGGTCAGATCCATTGATATGAGGATCTATTATACTTGTCTTGGAGGGGGGGCTGTGCTTTAATTGTTGTAAAGGTGAAAGAGATGATTGATATAAGCGCGATAGCCGCCGGCCTTGTTTCGCCCACTTATCGCTTTTCATTGTTCTCTAATAGAGACTTGCCTGGCGAAACACCTTGACAACGGGTTTGGATTGGCACAGAGTAGCGGCGCTAGGCAATCAGAATGAAGTAAGAAAGAAAAGAGAGGAACAAACAACACGCATGGTTCTAGATAGGGAAGGAAAGCGAGCGGTCGTAAGAGAATTCAGGCGTCACGATAGGGATACCGGTTCTCCAGAGGTCCAGGTCGCGATACTCACGCGCCGGATTGAGCTATTAACCCGGCATTTTGAGGAGCACAAAAAGGACCATCACTCGAGGCGCGGGCTTTTGAAGCTGGTTGGTGCCAGACGCAGACATCTGAATTACCTCCGGGAAGAGGATGTCGTCAGGTATCGTGAGCTGATCGAGAGGCTCGGTCTCCGTAAATAAAGTTTGGGTGCTCCACTGCACTTCAGGCTCCAAGGTTAGGAAGGGATATGTTCCAGAAAAGTGAAATAGAAGTAGGCGGAAGACTACTATCATTTGAGACGGGCAAATATGCGAAGCAAGCTGATGGGTCGGTTTTTGCGACCTACG
Source organism: Candidatus Coatesiibacteriota bacterium (assembly GCA_016929465.1). Lineage (GTDB taxonomy): Bacteria > B130-G9 > B130-G9 > B130-G9 > B130-G9 > JAFGIT01. Next base: position 1,231 of record JAFGIT010000201.1, read on the forward strand.
GAGAATCGGTCGTGCTTGCCACAGCGGTTGCCGATAAGAAGGTTAAAGAGGGAGCGGACTTTTTTCCGCTGGTTGTTGACTATATAGAGAAGACGTACGCCGCGGGCAAGATTCCTGGTGGCTTCTATAAGCGCGAAGGACGGCCCAGAGAGAAGGAAGTCCTTACGTCGCGTCTCATCGACAGACCGATTCGCCCTCTGTTTCCAGAGAATTTCTATTGCGACACCCAGGTGATCGCTTTCGTGTTGTCTGCAGACATCGAGAACGACACTGACATCATCGCGATCAATGCGGCTTCTGCCGCACTGACCGTGTCCGACATACCATTCAACGGTCCTATCGGGGCTGTTCGGATTGGTCGCATCGACGGCAATTTCATCGTCAATCCGACGATAGCCGAGACGGAAGCTAGCGAGATGAACCTCGTCTGCGTAGGGACGCCAGAAGGTATCGTCATGGTTGAGGCAGCCATCGGCGGGCTGGACGAATCGATCGTGGTCGAGGCCCTCGAATTCGCGAAAATCCCGATCGCCGAGATTATCGAGTGCCAGAGGAGACTGCAGGAAGCCGCTGGCAAGCCGAAGAGGGAATTTGACGCCAGCGCGTATCAGATTCCTGCCGAGCTCCGCGCAGAGGTCGAGGAAGCCATCCGTAATGAATTCTCTTCCCGCATCAGAATCAAGGGCAAGCTGGAGCGAGAGGCTGCTGTGAAGGAGCTTCGCGACGAGCTGCTCAAGAGGTATGAAGGCGAGGAAGTGGACAGAACTGGCCAGGTTCGCGTCGCGTTCGAGGACTTCGAGAAGAATTATGTGCGAAAGATGATCCTGGAAGAGGGCATTCGGGCGGACGGACGGACACTCGAGGAGATCAGGCCTATCACATGCGAGGTCTGCGTGCTGCCAAGGGCTCACGGCTCTGCAGTTTTCACGAGAGGTGAGACACAGGCGTTGGCCGTTCTGACTCTCGGCACTTCCGTCGATGAGCAGAAGATCGACGCTCTCGAGGGTGAGAGCTTCAGCCGTTTCCTTCTGCACTACAACTTCCCGCCATTCAGTGTTGGCGAGGCATCATTCCTACGCGGTCCTGGTCGGAGAGAGATCGGTCACGGCGCGCTTGCAGCGAAGGCCTTGACGCCGATCCTGCCGAACGAAACAGATTTCCCTTACACACTTCGCCTGGTATCAGAGATACTCGAGTCGAACGGCTCTAGCTCGATGGCAACGGTCTGCGGCGGCTCTCTCGCGTTGATGGATGCGGGCGTTCCGATCAAGGATGTCGTCAGCGGAATAGCGATGGGCCTGATTATGGAGGGTGACAAATATAGCGTGTTGTCCGACATACTTGGCCTCGAGGACCATCTTGGCGATATGGACTTCAAGGTGACTGGGACGAGAGACGGAGTAACTGCTCTCCAGCTAGATGTGAAGGTCGGAAGCGTTAGCACGGAGATACTCAATACCGCCCTCGCACAGGCCAAGAGAGGAAGACTGCACATTCTCGATAGGATGCTCGAGGTAATGGCAGGCCCGAGAGCGGAGCTCTCACCTCATGCTCCAAGGATAACGTCGATTATGATCAACAAAGACAAGATCAGGGACGTAATTGGGCCCGGAGGCAAGATGATTCGCTCGATTGTCGAGCTGACCGGAGTCAAGATCGATGTGGACGATTCTGGTGAGGTGAAGATCGCCTCGACGGATGAAGCCGCTGCCGCATCTGCCTTGAAAATGATCCAGGAGATCACTGCGGAGGCCGAGGAAGGCAAGGTCTATAAGGGCAAAGTGAAGCGTGTCGAGGCCTATGGGGCATTTGTGGAGATACTGCCGGGGGTCGAGGGGCTGCTGCATATTTCTCAGATGGCTGAGGAAAGAGTTGGCGAGGTCCGTGACATCATGGGTGAGGGCGATGAAATAACCGTCATCGTGCTGCCATCCGATGAGAAGGGACGCCTTCGACTCAGCAGGAAGGCTGCCTTCGGGCGTACACCTGGCGATGTGGTTCCCAAAGACGAATTGCCCAAGGAAGCTCCACGGCGATCGTCCGACACGAAGAGGCCATCCGACGGTCGCAGAGGCGGCGGGCGAGATGGCGGCGGGCGAGATGGCGGCGACGACAGGAAGCGCTTCGATCGTAATAGGGGCGGTGGTGGTTTCCGCAAAAGAGACCGGGATTAGCGAAGGGTCAAATTTGACATTGAGAAGTAGGAGGTAAAAGCGGATGAGGCCGATGGGAACTCCACAATCGCAGCAATACCAGAAGAAGGCTGCGACCAGGAAGATTATCTGGACAATAGTCCTGATCTTCATAATTTTCTCTCTGTATTCGGTTTTGAAGCCACTCGTCGTCATGTACATCTTCCAGATGAAAGTAGCGAAGATATGCGACGAGAAGAGGCTGATGGTGCGAGATTTAGATTTCGCCCCTATCATAGCTGAGATCCGCACTGTGGCAGATGACTGGTCAAAGCAAGGGCTTTCGATGTCCGAGGGTGCAATTGTGTGCACCTCTGAGGGTGGTATCAACCAC
>JAFGIT010000202.1 GCA_016929465.1 Candidatus Coatesiibacteriota bacterium
CGCTGACGAGCATGATATTCATGATGCCGATGCCGCCAACCACGAGCGATATCCCCGCCACGGCACCCAGAAGAAGGGTGAAGGTTTGCGTCACCTCTGAGGCCGTCTCAGCCATCTCGGCGAGGTCGCGAATGTGGAAATCGTCGTCATCCTCGGATTGGATCCGATGGCGACGTCTGATCACTTTGCTAGCCTCGGTCTGCACCTTCTCGTGGTCGGCATCATCTATCGTCTGCATGTCGATCTCACGGAGATAGTCCACTCCGAGAATCTGCTTCATCGCAGTCGTGTATGGGATTATTGCCTGGTCGTCGGGATTGAACCATCCCTGGTCGCCCTTGGCCTTCAAGACACCGATCACTTTGAAGTTGATGCCTGATATTTTTATCTTCTCCTGAAGTGGATCAGCATCCTCGAATAGATTCTCGACGGTCGTAGCCCCCAAGATGGCCACTCGTGCAGCCTGTTCAACTTCCGACTCGGTGAAGGTGCGGCCTTTTTCGACCTCAAAATTCCGAATGGAGAAGTAGGTTATCGATGTTCCGGTGATGGCCGATTGGGCGTTCTTCCCGTAGTATTTAAATTGCCCATTTCCTTGGACGACGGGGGCAACCGTTTTGACTTCGGGGACCTCGTCGAGTAGGGCTCGCGCGTCTTCCAGAGTAAGCGTCTGGCTCGAGCCGGAGCGAACTCCGCGATGCCCTGCCTGTCCCGGACGAACAATCATCAGGTTTGCTCCCATCGAGGAGATCCGGTCCATGATTCGTTTCTGGGCACCCGCTCCGAGCGCGAGCATCGATATCACTGCCGCGACACCGATGATTATCCCGAGCATGGCGAGAACCGAGCGGAGCTTGTTTGCCAGCAGGCTCTTCACCGCCACCTTCACGATTGTCCAGAAGAGCAATGTTAGTCAACCTCCTGAGTCTGAGGCTCCGATTGCACGATGACACCGTCCCGAATGAGAATCTGACGAGGACAATGAGCTGCTATCTCCGAATCGTGCGTGACGATTATCACGGTCCTGCCCTGGTCGTTGAGCTCTCCGAATAGGCTCATTATCTCGTCGCCGGTCTTCGTATCCAGGTTGCCGGTCGGCTCGTCCGCCAGGATGATAGCGGGATTTGTCACAATCGCACGTGCGATCGCGACTCGCTGCCTCTCCCCACCCGAAAGCTGATTCGGGCCATGATCGGTCCGATTAGCGAGACCGACTATCTTGAGCGCCCTGTGAGCAAGGTCCCTGGCCTCGCGACGACCGGCATAGAGAAGAGGCAGCTCGACGTTCTCCAGGGCGGTTATGCGAGGCAGCAGATTGAAAGTCTGGAATACGAAGCCTATCTTGCGATTGCGCACCTCAGCCAACTCGTTCTTCGATAGGCGAGAGACATCCTCATTGTCGAGGACATATCGCCCAGAGTCGGGGCTGTCGAGACATCCTAAGAGGTGCATCAGGGTGGACTTGCCACTGCCAGAGGGCCCAATTATCGCGACCTTTTCCCCTGACTCGACCTCAAAGCTGACACTGTCGAGTGCACGTATTATCCCTGCCCCGAGGGAATACGTCTTACTCAATGAGTCAACCTCTATGATCACCTTCTTCTGCCTCCCATCGGTATCATGGGCGGCATCGGCGGGCGCCCGCGACTGTCCTGCTGTCGACTCCAACGGCTCTTGAGCTTCCCATTCTGTGTGAGTATTTCATCACCCTCAGCCAGTCCGCTAAGCACCTGAGTCCATTCTCCATCGTCGATTCCCACCTCGATTTCACGCCTTTCGGGCTCCTCACCGGCCGACGGTATCGATACGAATGCCTTATCTCTTCTTCGCTGCACTGCGTCCGAAGGTATGAGCAGAGCATTCCTGTCATCCGCGGCGACTATAACGACATTCGCCGTCATTTCGGGCTTGAGCTTGGTCTTCTTCTCCGAGAGCACCTCGATCTTCACATCGAACGTGACGACGTTCGAATTGCTCTCACCCATCGCTGCCACCCGAACCACCTCTCCTCTGAACTCCTCGTTCGGGAAGGCATCGGCCGTGATGATCACACGTTGTCCGACTGAGATGCGACCGATATCGCTCTCATCGACGGCTGCCAATACGAAAATCCTGGAGAGGTCTGACAATACGAGTAACGTTGACCCACCGCCCACATTGCTCGTCGGCGATGACACAATTTGCCCTACTTGGACTTGTCTATCAGAGACTATGCCGTCTATCGGGGCGTGGACCGTCGTCTCCTTGAGCCTCTGCTGCGCTATCTCCAGCTCGATCTCGTTAGACTGAACCTGGTCCTTGGCCAGCGCTACATTCTGGCGCTGAATCTCCAGGGCCTCACGCTGAATCTGGAGCTCCGCCAACGCGATTTTCGCATTCTCCAGGTCTGCCAGGGCGACGGACGCAGAGGTTTGTGCCGTCTCATTCTCCTCGATACTCACGCGTTTGCTTTCCAGGAGTTTCTGGGTACGCTCCGCCTTGGCGCGCGCGTCCTGATACTTCGCGCGGGAGGATTTAATCGCGGACTCCGCCTTGGCGAAATCATTGGCCAAGCTTTGCTCATCAGTTTGCAGATTCACTTCCGCCTGTGCGAGTTTCGCCTTCGAGGAGGAGAGATTGACCTCTTCCTGCTTTACCCGACGCTCTTCATCTACAGGGTCCAGCTCCACCAGCACATCGCCCTTCTTAACCGGATCGCTCACATCACAGAAGACGCCAACCACTTCGCCGCTCGCCTTGCATTTTATCTCCACGTCCAGGTTCGAGACGACGCGGCCTGTGCTCTCTATCTCCAACTTTATAGGACCACGCTTCACCTTGAACGGAGTGGACTGGCTCTCCTGCTGTGAATCTCCGTCGCCGGTGCCTTTCAGAAGGTAGTAGCCGACGGCCGAGATCATCAAAATGATCGCGATTATCAATAATTTCTTCTTCATCATGGTCTCCTAATCAAGGGCCGCGCCCATACCCCTGCGGGTAAGCAGAGTGCCCTCGGCCAAATAGAGCGAGGTTATTGCCTCGATGTATCGAATCCTCGCAGTCAATTCATCCAGCTGAGCTGCGATAAGGTCCTTATGCACTTGAGCCACATCGAGGTTTGTTGATTTGCCGACCTTGAATCTGCTGGTTTCGACCCTGAGCTCTTCCTGTCTGCTTTCCACCGCGAGTTTTGTCGCGGCAATTCTCTCCCATTGCTTCTCCGCCTCGACAACTGCGAGCCTAACCTCCGCCTCGATCGCCCGCCCGAGGTTCTCTACCGCTAGTTCTGCCCTGGCCTGCTCGAATTTTGCTCGCCTGTGACTCGCCCGCTCCGACCGATTGATCGGGGATACGTCCAGCGAAAGCCCGACCTTGTAATAGTCATACATAGTGTCGTCCAGGTGCCTGCCGGCATCGCTTCTCGTCTCTCCGCTACTGATTCGCCCGTAAGAAGCAAATGCGTCCAATTTCGGGAGCAGCCCGTTTCGGGTGCTGACGACCTCCAGATTCTGATTCGCGAGGTCCAGGCGAGATTGCGCGAGCTCCGGTCGATACAGGTCCGCGAGCTTCGAGCTGATATCTGCGTCGAGAGCGATCGGTTCGACCTGCGGCGGATCGAGGACCTCGAAAGATAGCTCCCATTGCGACGGAAATGCCGGATTCAGGAGACGAATCAGCTCGATTGTCTTTCCCCTGACCGCAGCCTTCGCATCAACGAGGTCCGCCTTTCTCGATGCAAGCTCCGCCTCGGAAGATATGATTGCGTCTGCGGAAAGCTTCCCCACTGCTATCAGGTCGCGGTTCAGATCTAGCTGGTCTGCGGCCAATTGCACGGAGAACTCTCGTATCTTGAGCGTCTCCACGGCGAGCACCAGCTCCCAGTATGCGGTCTCAACACCGTCTATTAGCTCTAGAACGAAGGCCCGGAATTCGTGCTCGCTCCTGGCTGCGGAGTTTCTTGCTTGTCGCAAGCTGACCAGGTTTGCATCAACGCCGAATCCCCTCAAAAGAGATTGGTTGAAACCCGCCGACCAAGAGCCTGAGTAGGTAGGGGCAGAAGCGTCTGTTCGGTCCTTGGTGTAGCCGCCAGAAAGGAACAGCTCCGTCCCGGTCGGCAAGTATTCCGATACTGAGGCGTCAATCCTGAGGTCCTTTGAGACGGAGACCGACTGATCCCCACCATCGGCCGCCGAGACGCCTTCCTGACGCGCCTCGTTTCTGGTGCGCCCATAGGACACTGTTGCAAGCAGCCTCGGATCGAATGCTGCTCTCGCATCCGATATATTGAGGGCGGAGGCTTTATTCGACAGTCTCTCCATGATGAGAGAGCGGTTTCTCGCCAGAGCCGTCACGATGGCGCCGTCCCGGGTCAGTCTCAATACTGTGTGCCTCTCGATCGTGACCTCAATTCCGGGAAGCGTTACTGATGTTGTAGCGGCAACTTCCTCCCTTAGGGCGGATTTCGCCGCTTCCGTTGCCGCGTCGAGTGATTCCGGAGGCTCAACCGCTGCAGGAGTCCACTCCGGAGTATGAGCACAGGAGGCAAGGCTGGCTGCAATTGCGAGCAAGAGCAAGAATGGAGCGCCCGAGCTTAAAAAGAACCTGCTCATCTTTGACCTATCCCGCTTATGTCCAACGGCCAATTCAATGAATTCGAACGAATTCGACCATTTAGCGACACTGTCATATCAAATAAGAAGACTGCCATGTTCCGGCAATTGCTGCACCGTTAGGCAGCATATACGTGGCCCTGCCCTTCTGTCCCGGGTTCCGGCCCAGATAGATATTCAAAGGGCCGGGCCTACGGTCTGAGCAGTCTCAGTCCTTTTGACCCAATTTATTCTGTCACGGTGACCTGAACGCTATCGAAGTAGATCGATTCGAAATCGACCGAATCATTGGGAAGCAGATCAACGCCGAAGAAGAATTCATATTCACCGGCAGGCAATGTCTGAATATCCAAGACATTGAAGGTGCCGAGCTCGAAGAGCCCTCCCTGATACGTCGAGACGATTCCAGACCGCCAGAGTCCCGACGATACGTCGAAGTAGAACCAGCCCAATGACGTCGAAACTACAATCCACCAATCCGCGTCTTCGCCGGCTCTTTCGCCGCAATCCAGGGAAACCGATATCTGGAGACTCTCGCCCGTTGAGATTGTGATCGCTGCATTAGAGCCATTTGCCGTGATGTTCGGCGCCGGGTCCTGCACCGGCTCCGAATTGGTTGCTCCTGGTGTTGGTTGTGAGCAGAACACCCAGTTGTCGCTTCCGTCCGGATAGCGGGCATACGAGATATCTGTCTCCTGCTCGCCGAACTCGATAGAATCGAGCAGCGTGACACCGTCAATGTCGAAGAGGCCTATCGCCTCGCCACCCTTGGAGAGCTTGAAATTGGTGTGCGTTATGCCCTGCTCCTCCGTCCCATCGGCCCAGAATAAGCAATAGCCCCCGGCAGGAATAGAAATCCCGGCAGGTATCTGCCACTGAG
>JAFGIT010000203.1 GCA_016929465.1 Candidatus Coatesiibacteriota bacterium
GAATGGTGCTCGACATCGCTCGCGCTTTCTTCCATGCCGACATCAATGGGGTCCTGCAGCCGCGCAGGCAGCGGCGTTTCTTCGCAATAGTCGATGGCTTCATCGCAGGAGAAGGTAATGGACCCATGGCGCCGGGACCACGCCAGGAGGGGATTGTGATGGCGGGGCAGGATCCGGTTGCGTTGGATTGGACCGCTGCCCAATTGATGGGTTTCGATCCACAGGCGATCAAGCTAATTGCAGGAGCAGCCGCACGGCACAGGCTTCCGATAGGGTCCTCAGAGAGGATCACACTCGAGACCAATTGCGTAGAATGGAAAGACGGGATAAGCCCGGAGCGCAGTTTGCGCTTTCTTCCGCCAAACTACTGGGATAGCATCGTAGCATGGAAAAAAGAGAATTCTGAGCCCAAACAGGACCAGGAGAATTGATCGAGTTCAAGATTAGAGACTTCCTGTATCCGAGGCGGCTCATCTACTGGCGGTGGTTGCTCTCTCGGAGCCAATATTATTCGAGGGAGCGTCTGCAAACGCTTCAGTGGAGGCTCTTCTCGAAGATGCTCGATCACTGCTTCGAGAACGTACCGCACTACCGCGAATTGTTCAGAAAACACGGGCTTGATCGCGCTGATTTCTCGGGACTGGATGACCTTTCGAAGATACCGATACTATCCAAGGACTATCTATTAGAGCACCACGATGAGTTCAAAGCCGACAACTTCACAGAATTTCACCCCAAGGCAATCCATACGAGCGGGACGACTGGCTCTCCGCTAACTGTCTATTGGGATAGCGATTCGAACGTCGTCGAATTTACCAGTATATGGAGACATTTTTCATGGCTCGGTTACAGATTGGGCGAGCCATTCTTGGACATCCGCAGCGTCATACTGGATGCCGCGGAGGGATACAAATGGAACTACAAGTGCAGGGGGCTCGAATTCTCGTCCGACATAATCGATGAGTCGAACATACGAAGATACGCGGACCTCCTTCGCAAGTATCGCGTGAAGCTATGGCGGGGGCATCCGGCGGCGATCAGCGCCTTTTGCCACATTCTTGCCGAGGCGGGGATCGAAGATGTAAAGCCCAAGTACGTCTTCACCGCATCCGAAGCGGTCCTCGATCACCAGCGAAAATCGATCGAGGACTGGACCGGAGTCCCTGTCTGTGACAATTACGGCCTCAAGGAGCATAATGTCCTGATCACCCAGTGCCCACAGGGCGGCTATCATGTTGCCATGGAGTACGGCATCGTAGAGATCGTCAAGGACGATGGAACGCCGGCCGGCCCGGGCGAAGAAGGCCGTATCGTGGCAACCGGCCTTCACAACAAAGCATTTCCACTGCTCCGCTATGACACGATGGACTATGCGACGAGGTCCGATGCCTATTGCCCCTGTGGCAGGACGCTGCCTCTTGTGGAAAATCTGACCGGCAGAATCGACGACCGTGTCCTGACAGCGGATGGAAGGTGGGTCTCCGGCCTGCACTTTGCCTTCTTCCTTCCGAAGGGTATCAGGCGAGCGCAGCTCCTGCAGAAGGAGGAATTGGGGCTCGATGTCTATCTCGTTCCCAACCGCGAGTTTGCCGAAGATACGGCGAAGCTGCTTACGGCTGACCTCAAGAAGAAGCTCGGGGACGCGATGGAGATTCGCATTCACATGGTCGAAGAGGTCCCCTATCGCTCTTGCGGCAAGTTCAAATTCGTCATCAATCAGATGGACAAGAAGCCGCCCAAGTAGGCGCCTTCTAACGCGATAGAAGGCGCAATAACGCGCTCAACCTCTGTCGATTGAGCGGAGCGCGTAAGTGAAGATGCCAGAATCAGCTGGCAAAATAGCGATAATAGATGAAGAGAAGTATCCCGATAGCCGTCGCAAGCACGGCGTAGGCATAGAAGACTGACAGACTTCGATGAAAAAAGGTCAGAATGTACATGCCGATTATTAAACCGATCCCGACCGCGAAAATCGACGCGAAGACTCTTATCTCCCGCGGACGTAATTTCAGCAGATAAACCAGGGCAAAGACACCGACGCATACAGCCAGGACCAGGATTATGAATTTGAAATCAAAGAACATCTCCATCATCGCAGACACTTCCGCCAACCGTTCTTAATGCTTGCCAAAAAGAGCAAATAATTCTCTTGATTTGAATATCTCAACTGCAATATTACACAGCGGTCAGGTCGCGTCAAGGGTCTGCTTCAAGCGGGGCCAGCTAATGGCAGGTTTGCTCGAGCCTGGGATTCAGCAGGATGAGAATTCGACTGAGATCGTCCCAGTCTCGGATGTCACGCAGTTTTGACACAACCCGAATCTCCCCGTTCGGGATCAAGCCCTGAGAAAAGAATTCTCAGCGATATCTGAAGATAGCCTAGTCTTTTTTCTGAGTTCCGAGCTTGGGCAACTTGATGGGTTGCTTCAAGGAGAGCTTGGCAGCGATATTCTCCCGCAATATCGCCTCATAGACCTCCTTCCTGTGGACGCTCAATTCCCTGGGCGCGGAAATCCCGATTCTAACCTCGTTGGCATTTATATCGACGACCATGATCTCTATGTCGTCGCCTATGATAATGCTCTCATCGCGCTTCCTGGTTAATACCAGCATCAGCAGCCCGGATCTGCGTCGGGCAAGACCGGACATTTCACTGGTAGAGAGTTGTCCTCGAGAACCACTTGCCTTCCGAGACGTTCCTTTGAATTGATGATGATTGGTGCCCTGAGATTCATTCTCATTTTACTTGGGTCCTCTGGCACTACTACAATGGCAAAGACAACACCCTCGGAAGCACTCGTCAGGTTAAGCTTGCTAGCCGCAGAGGCCGGCAGCTCGACCACGTAGTCCGACCTAACGCAGACGGGATTAATCAGGAGGAATACCAGATTATCCTCATCAATGGATTGAAGCCAGACAAACGGGCTGTCCGCCTCGTGTGGCACCAGAATATACCTGGATGATTTCGGAAAGCCGAGTATGCCTTCCTCGAATCTGATGATATCCTCGTCCCTATAGGTCACAGGCCCCGACGGGCTTGCTTCCTTGTCAATTCTGGTGTCCTTATCCATTTTGTCTCCACGATAGGTCAGGTTCAATAGATAGACGATCTCCCTGATGGCCTTATCGTGTCACACTCTCGCCATGTTTAGATTAATCTTGCTCAAGTAGTCTATCCAGGGCTTCGCGGCTCTTCGCCACAACGAAATCCCCGATGAAGAGAAAATCCATATCGGTATTTAAGAAGGACTTAACCGCGTCCTTGGGGTAGCAGACTATCGGGTCGCCTTTCTCATTGAACGAAGTATTCAGCACCATCGGTATCCCGGTGAGCTCCTTGAACTTCGCGATCAGCTCGCGATAACGTCCGGGCAAATCCTTCGCGATCGTCTGCACCCTCGCGCTGCCATCCACGTGTCTGACGGAAGGCACCTTGTCTCCCATGCCGTCCTTGAATCTAAAGTTCAGCGTCATGAACGGACTCGGGAATGGATCCTCGAACCAATCGGGAAGGTCCTCCTCCAGCACCGAGGGGGCGAGCGGCCTCCAGAGCGCTCTCGTCTTCACCACGTTCACGCGGTCCTTCATGTCGGGCGTGGCAGGACTTGCAAGGATGCTTCGCGTCCCGAGAGCCCGAGGGCCAAACTCCATCCTTCCCTGGAACCAGCCAATGATTTTGTTTCTGGCTAGCGCTCTCGCGGCAATCGAGACGACATCATCTCGCTTCTCATAGATCATTCCTTTGAGCGCGGGCTCGATCCCCTCATTGATGTACTCGTTGCCGTAGAAACAATGCCTCATCTCTTCCTCGAAATCATAGCCGAGCTTCTCCAGGGCAAGGACCGCGGCACCGAGAGATGAACCCATATCCATCGCACCTGGCTGAATGAAGATATTCTCCACAAACGGGAGATCCAGGATTCTGCGATTCATGGGGCAGTTCAGTGCTACACCACCTGCCAGGCAGATGTTCTTGCACCCGGTCTCTTTGTGGACGGCCTTTGCCAGCTCGCATCCGGCTCGCTCCAGCAGTTCCTGAAGCGTTGCGGCGATATTTTTGTGAACCTGGTCTATAGGATCGTTACCGCGGCGCGCGTACTTCGCGAGCTTCCTCAAAGCGAGGAGATTTACTCGATAGTCGCCATCCTTTATCTCCAGGATGTCCTCGAATCTGGTGTCGTATTCTCCGTAAGCAGAAAGACCCATCGTCTTCCCGACCTCAAAATTGAAGAATCCCAGAACGCCGCTTACAGTCCTGTAGATCTTTCCGAGCGACTGGAAAGACGGGTACTTCCTGATTGCGCGGAGTTTTGAGTCGTGACCATGCCATAGCGATGTTGGCGTGTCCTCGGACAGACCGTCCGCAACGATGATGCCCGCATCGTCAAAGCCCGAGACGTGGAACGCGCTCGCAGCGTGGCACAGGTGATGATTGAAGAAGAATACTCTCTTGAAACGAGTCCTCAGTTCCTTCAGGAAATTCCGACGCGAGAAGAGATATGACGGTATTGCTGCATTCAACAGCTCCATCCCGACATCCTTCTCGGTAAATCGGTTGCGCATCGTCAATCCGAGAGGCGTCTTCAGGATGCTCTGCCAGATAGTGTCATACAGCATCTTCAGCACTTGCAGGAAGTTGACATCGAACGAAATGCCTACAGCGTCAATGTCTGAATCCCTGAGGCCGTACGTCTCGAGACACCAGTCGATTGACATCTTAGGTGCGCCGCCCCCCAGCAGAAAGCCAGATATCTGCTTAATTCGAGTCAGACGTTCCTCCTCCATGAGCGCGATGACCTTATTCTCATCGAGCAGGGCAACCGCCGTGTCATGGAGAATCTCATTTATACCAAGTACATATACCATTCATTAACCTCTAAAATTGCCTCCGAAAAGAGCCGGTAATCTCAATAAAGTCGTGCTCGAGATCACGAGCAAATCGAAAAATGCCAGATGTACTGCAAGTGATCAACAATAAAGGTCGAATAATGCCCTCATCGCCCGGACTTGCCGAATGTCAACGAGTAATTCCGACTTTGTGCCTCGGGCTTAATATGACGATATTGTGGAAAATGCTGACGATAATCCGAAGGGGATTCGGGCATCTCAGAGTACCTGGACCAATGAAACGTGCCTTTCAAAGCACGGCCTATTACGTCGATGGCAAATAAGAACTCATTGACAAGAGCACGGAAGCTACCTAACTTGGATTTGCACACTAAATTGATGGAAACTCTCCTTAGGAGAAGCGATGGACACATTTAAGCGATTAAGCGAGCAAATTACAGGGTTCCTCCTTGACTGTCATCCGGTGGGGGCCACGCAAATGGGCCTACACGACAGGGACGGCGAGCTTGATGACATGAGCCGTCAGGCCATCGAGGACAAGATTGGAAGGATTCGTGGCTTTATAACGGAGCTCGAAAAGATCGACAAATCGCAGCTCTCACTCAATGAAAGAGTGGACCTCGATGTGGTGAAGGCTGATTTCGAGCTCACGATTAGAATGCACGAGCAAATCGACAATCCCTCGATAAACCCTACCATTTATCCTGCGCTCGGCATCTATGGCGTCCATTCTCTCTTCTCGCGAATTTCGAGCCCCGATGAGAGTAGGATCGCGGCTGGAACAGAGCGGCTTCGGAAATTCAGGCTTCTCCTTAGACAGGGCAAGGAAAACCTGAAGAGACCACCCAGGATCTTCACAGAGATAGCGCTGGATCAAATAAAGGGCAGCTGCGGCTTTCTGATGAATTCGATCCCGAAGATAGCAGAGAAGGCGTCAAAGGGCGGTGAAGAGCTTCTCGCTGCGAACGACGATGCAATAGAGGCTCTGACCGATTACAGGTCATTCCTCGAGGAGGAAATTCTGCCGAGGTCTGATGGCGAGTTCGCAATCGGGCGAGACCTATTCGAGCTTAAACTGAGGTTGGGCCACTTCCTCGATCTCGACCTCGACACTCTGCTCGAGATCGGAAAGGAAACGCTTGCCAGGACCAAGGACGCACTTGCGGCAGCTGCAGCCAATATCGACAGCACCAAGAGCTGGCAGGATGTCGTGGAGAATATCAAATCGGAGCACCCACCAGCCGATGAGTTGAAGGAGACCTATCAGCGCTATATGCAGCAGGCAAAGCAGTTCGTCATCGATAAGGGCCTGGTTGATATCCCTGATGGCGAGGAGCTGCGTGTCATCGATACGCCGGAGCCGTGGCGGCCAATCATTCCCTACGCGGCCTACAACATGCCCGGTCCTTACGAGAAGGAGCAGGTGGGCCTGTTCTATGTGACCCCAGTAGGCCAAGATATTTCCGCTGAAGCACAGGAGATGATACTCAGGGACCATTCGATACCGAACATTAAGGTGGTCGCCCTCCACGAGGCCTACCCCGGGCATCACCTCCAACTCGTTTGTGCGAATAAATGGCCGGATATGCTGAGACATTTCTTCCATAATACCGTCTTCGTCGAGGGCTGGGCGCTTTACTGCGAGGAGCTCATGCGTGAGCAGGGCTTCCTCTCGGATACCAAGAGCCTTATCCTTCAGCTGAAAGCGCAGCTCTGGCGCGCATGCCGCGTGGTCATCGATGCATCTATACACACGAAGCAGATGTCCTACGAAGACGGAGTCAAGTTCCTCATGGATGAAGCGCTCCTTGCAAAGCCGAATGCGATCGCCGAGGTCAGACGATACACGACAACCCCCACACAGCCGTTGAGCTACCTTATCGGCAAAGCCGAAATACTGAAGCTCAAGAAGAGAGTTGAGAGTGAAATGGGGCCCAAATTCAACTTACGCGAATTCCACAATAGACTGATAAGTTTCGGCTCGCTGCCGACCAAGTTCATAGCCGAATTGATTCTTCAATGATCAGGGCTTTCGTCTGCATCGATGGCCCCCATCCTGACCGGACGGCGGCCGTCACCGGAGGCTCAAATTGACGAACTACATCAAGGACAGACGGATCGTCTGGCTCTTCGTTGCCGCCCTCGTCGTGCGACTCTTCCTGGTCTTCATCCACACAGACGTAAAACTGGTCCACGAGATGAACGGATATAATTACGCCGCCCGATCGATGCTGGCAGGCAAGGGCTTTGTCTGCGTAGAGGACCGCGGCTACAGGGCATTTCTCCCGCCGGGGTACTCGTTCTTCCAGGCTGGCATATATTGGCTCTTCGGCCACAGCCTATTTGCGGCACGGTTCATCCAGGCGATACTGGGCGCACTCACGGTCGTATTCACGTACATACTCGCGAGATACATGTTCGAAGACAAGGTAGCCATGCTCGGCGCGTGGATACTAGCATTCTACCCTCAGTCCGTGCAATTCGCCGATCTGATGCAGACCGAGACCGTCTTTTTGTTCTTCTTCATGCTCGCGATGATCTTCTTCTTTCAATCGCTCGAGAGCGCCGATTGGAGGGCAATTCTTACCGCAGGCATTCTTCTGGGTATCTCCGCTCTCGTTCGAAGCATTATCATGTTCTACGTACCGCTCATAATCGGTTTCCTCATCATCTTCAAGCGCGACCGCAGGATGATAAAAACCACCGTAATAGTCTTGCTCTTAATGGCTGCTGTCATCCTTCCCTGGACGATCCGCAACTATGTCTTGCTCGATGCCTTTATCCCCATCAACACAAAGGCCGGATGGGATTTTTTCCAGCACAACCACTCGGATATGTATTACATAATGCGCAACCTGTCGGATGAGCCCGGCGAGGACGAGGCGGATAGGCTGGCTATGGACGAGAATGGGCATACGGACGAGGTCAAGCTGAGCCAGGTGTGCCAGAAACTGGCCCTAAAGTGGATGTACGAACATCCACTCCTTTTTGTCTTCAAGGGCATCAGAATGCAGTGGAATTTGTATTCGATGGAAAGGACCTTCTTCGTGAATCTGCGCCAGGGCTATTACGGAAATGTCCCCAAGTGGATGCTATTCATTGCCGGCCCATATATGGGATTGCCCTTCCTGCTCCTGCTGCCGCTCTCCGTGATTGGCTTCGTCTATATGAGAAAGGACAATCTCTATTTGCAGATTATCCTGGTACTATTCGGCTACTTCAGCGCAATCGCATTCATGGCGTTCATGTTCTACCGGCAGCGCTATCCACTCCTGCCGTTCTTGTGCTGTTTTGCGGCATACGCGATCCTGAAGAGGAAGGAGATCTTCGCCGACATCAAAAGCGCTCTTTCTGACCGATCAGCAAAGAAAAGGGCGATTATCGCATCCTCGCTGATCATATTCTTCGCGGTCGGCTGGCTCATCGATATAGGGATGAGCGTCGCGACCCTGCTCGATACTTTTTGAGGCCCCCGCAACTTCCGCACTACTCGACTGAGAATAGAGCCTCAGCGATTCTGATGAACTCTTTGTGACCCTCGCATGCGACCGCAGCTATAAACAAATAATCGCCGTCTGGAAGCCCGTCTGGAATCTGTATCTGGGCGACCAATTCAGGGCCGAAGGCGTAGCGCTCTGGTAGATAAGAGCCCCGGTGCCAGGGGTAGATGCCGGCGGACCAACCATCGCCGACGCACGAAAAGACAAAGCCGTCCGGCAGCACGAATGCGAGGTAGATATCTGCGTAAAAAGCCGGCCCAGGATTCTCGAGCAGAATTCCCGCCTCGAGAGGGTCACCGGGGGCATACTCAAATGCGCTAGTAAAGCAACCAAGGGCGATCTGCGGAAGCGGATAGTGGTAGCCAATGTCGCAACGTCCCTCGTCCGGCAAATTGTCGGTTCTCGTTGTCATATCGGACAGCTCCAAGAGGTCAACGTTACCCCAGCCGGCGTCGATGCAGGGGCTATCCGCATCCTGCCCGGCTTCGATGCTCGAGAGGTAGTAGTCACCAAACGGGCCCTCCGCGAAGAACGGATCGGCATCGATATTGCCCTCACCCTCGTGACCTCCCTCGACGCATGAGTAGAGAATCTGATAGTTCTCCCCGGCTGCTGCCTGACCAGTACTCCAGAAGAGCGAATTGAGGATCAACGTGTCGCTTCCTCCGACATCTATGGCCAGATTTCCTGTCTCGATGTCAGCGATCGTAACTCCGCAGATTATGACCTCGTCGTTGCCGGGCGCATATATCGCTGACGCCCCGAATAGCCCTGCGCTCGATATCATCAGGCTGTTCTCGATCTGAAGCAGGTCCGAGCCATAGCAATATATCGCGCCGCCCGTGTTGCTGGCGACGTTCTCTGCGAAGTAGCTATTCCTGATGATGAGTGAATTCGCTCGCTCACAGCATATCCCCGCACCCCCAACAGAGAACCAGCATGTGTTGGATATGAATTCACAGTTCTCGATGAGAATATCCCCGCAGTCGTCAGCATAAAATGCCGACCCGGCATCACCGAACACGCAGTCGGAGAATCTGCATCCCGATAGGAATAGGTTAGAGTTCTCCGCCCAGAGCCCATGTCCTGAACCGGAGCCCTCGTATGTGTTTCCCGTGATTGAGAGCCGAGAAACGGAGATGCTGTCTTGTTTAGATATGGAAAGGGCGTGGTCAGCTTCGTCGGATGGCTCCATTCTGATCAGCGTGTTGTCTCTCGATTCGCCAATCAACTCGAATGCCGCATCAATCTCCGGAAACTCGAGTGGGAATCGCTCATTATTCGTCGTCGAGGAGTAGATGCCTGGTGCAAGCGTGATGCGGATTGTCTCCGATTCCTCGACTTCTTCTGCTGCTTCGAGCGCATGCGAGATGGTCCTGAAAGCCTCCGTTGGGGAAACGCCGGACCGGTAGTCGCTGCCTTCGACAGCATCTACGAATATCTCGAGCACATCTCGCCTGGGAACGTAATGGTAACCCATATCGACAACGCCCGAATCGAGCAAGGCGTCCGTACGGGTCGTGAGGACATCGAGTCCGAATTCAGAGGAGGACCCAAGACCTGAATCGACGCATGGGCTATCCATCGTTTGTCCCGCCGCCATGCAGGAAAGATAGCATTTGCCCAGTGGGCCGATCGTGAACCTCGGGTCCTCCGAAATATTGCCCTCACCCTCGCGGCCGTCCTCTACACAGGAGTAGCTGACGCTAACCAATCCAACTTCTTGGAATATAGCATTCTCACCATTGCCCCACAAGATCGAGTTAGTTATGTTGACCTGCGTGTCATTGGCATGGATGACGGAGCCGTTTTCACCAGAGTTATCGGCGAAAGTGCAGTTCTCGAAGGTCATCGGTTCACAGTTTGTGCAGTAGATGACTCCGCCCATCGGGGAAGAATTCTCATAAAACAAGCAGTTGCGAAATGACATCGCCGGGCCGTTGCCCACGGAGAGCACTCCACCAGAGATTGTGGCGTGGTTATTGCTGAAGATACAGTCCTGAATGGTCGGCGCCACGTCGCCTCCGATACCAAGAGCACCGCCCCCGCCGGTGTGGCCAATGAAGACGCAAGACCGAATTGCGCCGCTATTCCCCAAATGGACGGCGCCGCCCTCCTCAATCCTCATGCTGTTGTCGAATGTGCAGTCGCTGATCAGATAATCTGGGCCGTCGGCAATAACGCAGAGATTGTTGTTGATGAAGAGGCAATTGCTGATGACTTTGCCGGAGTAATTCGCTATCAGGGCAAAGGGAGAACCGTTGGTAAAAGTCATATTCGCCGCTCGAGCTGGATACTCCGATCCAAGTGAAATCAGGACGCTGCCCTCCTTGCCGCCATCGAGGACAACCGAGTCGCGACCCGCCCCGACGATCAAGACATAGCCGGGCACCTCGATAGGGAATTTCTCCCCGTTCGTCTCCTCGGAATAAATGCCGGTTGCCACGTAAATCGTGGCAGGCTCCTCACCGGAGGCCTGCACCATCTCAACGGCGTGCGCGATGGTCTCAAAAGCTACGGCGGGACTAAGCCCGCTGTTGCGATCATTGCCATTGACCGCGTCAACGTAGTAGTCCGCTGCGACGCTTGTGCCCCCAATCAGCAGAACCAACACAAAGACCAGAGCCGCTGATGGTCTGATCATGCTATTCGCCTCCCTTCGGAATAGAGGTCTCAAACATTCAAAAAAACGCATAATCCCTGATCTAATTTAAGCAATATTCGTGCCATTTGCCGGGGAATATCTGCCACCAACAGCACATACCGCTCTGTGAAGCGATCTACGCGGATGATTCCAGACTTGGGCGGACGCAATGACAGCTGGGCCATCCACCGAAGTGGGTCAATTTTTGACCCACCCCGCTCTATCTAATTGCTTTATGGCGGCTATATAGCCTGCCAGTCAGCTGGGTCAATTTTTGACCCACCCCTTTGATCCACCCATACACGAATTCGTAGTGCATCCATCTTTGAGTAGGATAGAGCTGGAATGCCAGATCCTCAATCTCACTTGGGAATGGTCAAGGGCGAGAGCCGTTCATTCGCCGCATTTGGACTTGACCTATGCCCCTTGCTATCTGTTACACTTTCGGCTGGTTGAGATCCTTGCACTATTGCCCGGCTGCTCTTTGAGAGCCGCTGTGTGGTCGGTGGCCCGATTTTCGACCGCATTTCTTGCACATGCGCCTGTAGCTCAGGGGATAGAGCACTGGCCTCCGGAGCCAGGTGTCGCGCGTTCGAATCGCGCCAGGCGCGCCAATCCCGAGGAATTCACCGTAGCAACGGAGAAGCCATTCTGTGCTTCTGCTCTTCCATCCGTAAATGGCTGGAGCTGGCGTCGCCTACGGGGCAAAGGAAGATATGACCATCCCGTCAAATCTCCTCCGAGACAAACGTCTCTTTTCCCATTGCGGTCTCAAGACGCCATAGTGAGCTGGGCTTGTCCGAAGAGGAACCACCGGAATACCATCTGAAATAAAACATGAAACTCCGGAGGCTGTCCAATAAATCGAAATGTGTGGTTGTAGGGGCGATTCACGAATCGCCCAATCTCTATTGATTTCCTTTCCAGATTGCCTTGAATACGGCGCTGCGGCCCTCAAGGGCGGTTCGTGAACCGCCCCTACAAGGCGGATTTCAACGAATCCGATTCGAATGATATTGGCCTGGCTGAAATTGACAATCTGTCGGGATTCTGATAAAATTATTGTGTGAACATGAAGCAAAAAACTCGCCAAGCTTTAGACAGCCACTCCGATCGGGTGTGACTCCTACGATACCGATTGGGCCTATCACACCCACCCTCTCTTCTCCCCACATAGCACCATGCGGAAGCTGTCCGACTGGTAAGGTCTGTCCATCGAGTTATCTCCGAGAGCGATGGTGACATCGAGCCCGGATCTTGCGAGCAATGAGGTCAACTCATCACGAGTGTAAAGCCTCACCCAGCCGCGGGAGTGGTGAAACTTGTGCTCACGCCAACGATATGAATGGACGTCGGTAGTCAGCCGTGACTCCTTCGCGTCGAAGAAGAACCTATAAAACGCTGCGCCTCCGCCGTCGAGCTGATACTTGTGGCAGGGGCAATGCGAGGCCGCCCATCCGGCGTTAATCACGCCAATCACGAACTTCCCGCCGGGGGTCAGCACTCGCGAGAGCTCGGAGAGCATCCGCTCATTCGCCATATCCGTCTCCTGGTATCCGAGACCACCCTCGGCCATCACTATGACGCACCCAAAGGACCCTTCGGCAAAGGGGAGTGCTGCCACGTCGGCTGTAGAGAATTCTGCCCTGATCCCAGACGATGCTGCGCACTTCCTTCCGAGTCGGGGGAGGATGTGTGAAACGTCAACGCCGATGACGCGAAATCCCGCTACGGCCAACAGCAGGCTATGCCGGCCGAAGCCACAGCCGGCGTCCAGCAGACTCCTGCCTGCACCAACGCCGAGAACATCAACTAAAAAACCAACCTCTCGCCGGGTTATCTCTGGCTTGGCCCAGGGGGCATACAACGTTCCCTCGCCCAACCTGTCCAGTTCCTTCTTCCACCAGCCCGGCCTGATCCCGTTCGGTAGGGCCATTTCCGGACAACCTTGTCACGACCGTATTAAAATGAATTATTGCTGTGAATTGTGAATAACCATATATCCTATGTCAATAGCTATTCAGCCGTCCGGCGAAATGAGACGGCGGGAGAGCTGCCGCATAGGAGTGATTCACTGATTGGTGGAGGGCTTTGGAAGGGACTTACTGCGATAGACGAGCCTTGCACTCTCAAGAGCTGCCCTGGACGCCGCTCTTCGCGTTAGTCCTTCATCCTCATCAGCATGAGGGCTGCCGAGGCAGCCTTGGAAAGGTCCTGCCAGGACCTCATCTTCTTCAGACGATGTATGAAAAACGCCGGACGGAGGTAGAACTTCTTGTAGGCCTTCTTCGCCCACAAGTCAGCATCCTTTACGAAGAAGGGCAGCTTCTCGTTCGTCTCGCCAAGCGTGAAATCGCGCCAATAGTCGGTCTTGATCAGTCCCCCTTGCCGCGCCAGCTCATAGAGGTGCGTGCTCGGATGAGCAACCGTGGCCGTGAACATCGCCATGTCTGGCTTCAGGGCAATCGCAAATTGGATCGTCTCCTTGATCGTCTCCAGCGTCTCAGTCGGATAACCGATCATGAAGTAGGCAAACGCCTCTATCCCTGCCGCCTGGGTCATGCGAAATACCCTCCTAACCTGCTCGAGAGATGTTTTCTTCCGCATAAGCTCCAGAATCCTTGGAACGCCTGACTCAACACCGTAGCGGAGACGCGAACAGCCGGCCTCGGCTATCTTGGCGAGTATCTCCTCATCAACGAGGTCCACCCTCGTCGGTGTCTCCCACTTAATCTTGAGACCACGCCGGATGATCTCGTCAGATATCTCGATGATGCGGTCTTTTTTCAGCGTCATCACCGTGTCGTAGAACATCACCTCGCGGACGCCGTAGTCCTTGACGACTTGCTCTATCTCATCGACAACCATCTTGGCGGAGCGAAACCTGAGTTTATTGTCCCAGGGAAATTTCGCGCAAAAGCCGCAATGGAATGGGCATCCGCGGGAGCTGATCATCGTCGTCATCGGATCGAGCGCGACCGCTGATGAGTACATCTCGTGGTGGATGAGGTCTCTTGCTGGGACAGGCAGGGCGTCTATGTCATCCACGATTCTCTCGGGATTTATGTGCACATTTCCATTCGTTTTGTATGCGAGCCCCTCAATTCCCGAGTAGTCGGTCCCCGAGCTCAGTGCCTCTGCGAGCTCGACCATGGGGTACTCACCCTCACCGACCACCCCAAAGTCGATGCAATCGTGGGAAAGAGTCTCGTTGGGATAAATCGAAAGCTGCGGGCCGCCCATCACGACCATTGCACCGGTCTCCTTCGCGACCTTGGCCGCAGCGAGCGCGCTCTTGAAGGTCGGGGTCATGGTCGATATGCCCACCAGATCGGGCTGTTTCTCCTTCAGGACCTCTCCAAGTGCCTGGACGCTCAGGTTCTCAACGTAATTGTCGAGTATCTCGACCTCGTCATTGCGCTCCCGTTTGAGCATCGAGGCTATGTACATTAGCCCGAGTGGAGGAAACTCACCGCGCACCTTCTCCATCTCTGTGGCGAGCGCGGTGTTGACCATCTCCACTTCGCGGTTGTGGTTCTGAAGAAGAATTATTTTCAACTTATTCAACCCTTTCAGAGCAAGTCAGATGCTCCGCCTTATGCAAGCCGCCCCTCGCCGGTAATATCAATTCCCACAGCAGCAGGCTCTTTTACTGGTGTGGCTGTGCCCCGCGTCATACTCCGCTATCCGCTCCTTGAGGACCATGAATATTATGTGGTTCAGCATCGCATGGATATCCTCTATCTGCTGCATGTGATCGCTCGGGACGAGAATGTGCACCTTCGCCACATCCTTCGCCTCGCCACCGCTCTTTCCTGAGAATAGTATTGAGGTTGCGCCCAGTTCATTTGCCGTCCTGAATGCGTTGATCACGTTGGGCGACATTCCGGAGAAGCTGAGTCCCAGCGCCACATCGCCAGGCTGGACGAAATTCTTGAGCTGTTCCCCGAATGTGTTCCTGTAGTCAGTGTCATTGGCCCAAGCCGTAATAAGCGGAGCGTTATCCGAAAGACACATCGCCTTGAACCGACGCCTATTCGGCGCTGCGGTCCCCTTCGCTGCATCGCACGCTATGTGCGAGGCAGTGGCTGCGCTTCCACCATTGCCGAATACAAATAGGCACCTATCGTTCTTGTATGCCTCGAATATGATATCGACGACCTCCTGTACCTTCTCCACAGGAATGTTGCTGATCGTCTCCTTTATTTGCTCAAAATAGGCATTTATAAAATCAAGCATGATTGTCTCCTAATCTCTTACCATCATCCATAGCTGTGCAGGCCGCTCAGTAGATAATTGACTCCGATAAACGTGAAAAATACCGCAACGAATCCTAAGACTGCAACAACGACGAGTATTGTGCGGTGCCTCTTCTTCGATAAGCAGAGCACTAGATGTAGATAGATGCCGTAGATTAGCCAGGTGATCAAGCTCCAACTCTCCTTGGGGTCCCAGCCCCAGTACCTGCCCCAGGCTCTGTCTGCCCATATCGCGCCAGTGATTATCCCGAGGCCCAGGAGGAAAAAGCCGAGTCGTATAAGCCTCAAATTCGTGCTGAAGAGCTCTGATCGAAGACCTGGCAAATGTCTCTCTCGAACGAGCAGAAAGGCAATCGATGTCCCAAAAGCCAGGTAGAGTACTCCATAGCTTAGAGCTGCCGCGCCGACGTGGATCGTCATCCAGCTGCTCTTCAAGACGGGAGGGAGCTGTGAGACGGTCTCGGACAGCGGGGAGAGGAGCGTGGCAGTCAAACCGACTCCGCTGAGTACGGCGCCAATGAGTGAATAGACTGGCTGCTTGAACCGCGAGGTGAGTACCATCGATCCAATTGCGGTAACAAAGGTCATCACTAGAATGTACTCGTAGCTGTTGCTGGCCATAACCTTCTCGGCAATTATGCCCCTTGCGACAATGGCTATGAGATGAACTACGCAGGTTGGATAGAGGGCGATTTGAGCCACCCGCAGGAGTGATTCTCTGCCGATCACTTGGCCAACGGCGTAGGTTAGTGATATGGCAAGATACAGGAACGCGAGCACCCAGAATGTCCCCAGCCGATTGCTATAGACCTCCAGTATAATCCGCCACCTGGGCGCGAATAGCTCGCTCTCCGCCATCGGAACCGCACCATAGAGGCGTCTTGCAGCCTCGGTATAACCTGCTCTGTCGAGGTTCTCGAGCGAGCCGGACAGGAGCTCATACGCCTCGCGTGCTCCCGCGATCTCGTAGGATTCATCTGAGCCGAGCTTCATCCAGCCATCGGAGCCAGGCCGAGGGAAGATTCTGAGGTCCCCCTGGAGCGCCTTGAAGAGCATCAGCCTCCTCTGAAGTCTCCTCAGATACTTCGATCCACCATGTATCATGGCCATGCCGCCCCGACCGGAGGGCAGCCTCTCACTCAGCTCGTCGGGCGAGATATGCGTTGCGCTCTGGAACTCGGAGAATTCGAGAAGGTCTTTGGAGGCCCCAGATTCCAGCTTGATGATGGGCTTTGGGGACCAATCATCGGGCCGAAGGGCCCAGCTCAGCAGCACGAGCGTTGGATTGAGCCCATCGAAGGTCCGCTCGCCGAAGATGTCTTGTATCTTCTCCCTGGCAAGTGAGTCGAGCGGCTTGATCCTGCCCTTGTTCTGCACTGATAGCGTGGCGAGACTCGACGTTGCGCTATGGACATCCTCATCGAAGGAGCGAAGCGAATCCCCCACATCGCCACAAGAAACCAGTCCCGACACCGCAAGCGCGGCAATGAGGCAGATGAGTGCGATGATTGCGACCCAGATCAAGATTCTATTCATCAGGCACCACCGTGCATTTCCTCTTCGAATAGAACCTGAGCAGCATCCCGAGAACGAGCAAGAAGGAGCCGATGTAGAATACAGGAGCACCCGGATCTCGACTTACACCAAGAATGGAAATGACAGTGCCGTCATCTGCCTCGTCATAGGCCGACTGATACAGCTTGTAGCCGCCATAATCCAGCGGATTGTTCGGGAATATCGTGCAGGTGAAGCTGTCGCCCGTGGGATCGGTCACGACCGCGGTACTGACATAAGCCGAGGGCATCATGCTGCCCGGGTATTTGCGCGCCTCGAATTTCTGCAGAAACACCTCAAAGCCGAGGGGCACATCGGGCCTCTCCAGGGTCAAGACGAGTCTCCCCTTGGGTGTGGACAAAACAACCTCCCGGTCTATCGGAATCCACAGGTCCTGAAGGTCGCCGCCCGTCCCACTCGCAACGACAACCTGTACGCACTCGGAGCCCACGTTGCCTGTCGGCTGCCCCTCGATGACCTCATACCGCGTGGTCGCACTCCCCCAGAAATCATCCAATGATATCTGGAAACCCCCGTCATAGGGCATTTTGATTGTGTCCCCGACTTCGGCACGAGTGACGAGATTCGCGCCCCTCAAAATCGTGAAGGACTCACCCGGCGAGCCTATTATCCGAACCACTTTTGCCTCAAAAGAGACGGCATCCGAGGTATCGGACTCGACCCTGTACTCGACTGCGAGCCCAGACGGCAGGGATGGGGCGTGAAATCCCGGCGACCTCCCGAACAGCCAGACCTTGCTCGTCTGATTGCCATATTCGATCTCCAGATTTACTGCCGGATTATTCGGCTCGCTGGACCTGGTAGTCGCCTTCATGTCAGGCCCCATCACAAAGTCGGGAATATATTGCAGTATTCTGAACAGGCCTTTTCCGTCGGCGAAGGTATGAAAGGAACCGGCTTTGGCCTCGCCTGGTTCGAGGTCTATGGTCTCATCCCCCGCATCTGTCGTTACGACGATCGTCTCCCTGGATGGTCCGGGAAGAACCGCTGAGGATGACGCGATATCGGCCTCGAAACTCGATACTACCTCCGAGTACTCCTCCGGGTCCGAGAGGAAAGTGAAAACAAAATGAAGACCAGCGATGGTGTCTTTCGACTCGTCCGGCTCGTTCGCTAACAGCGTGATGCTTTCGCTCTTATTCTGATCGAAGACGGAGAGGCCTATCGCCGGATCGCCATATCCATCGTCCAATTTGACGGTCCTGGGAATTATCTCCTCGGGATCAGGCACATATCTCTCGACCAGGATGCGGATTCCTGCTTTCGACAACGTAACGTTTGCCCCCATGTCCTGCCGCTGCGATTCGTCCAGGATATGTTTGCTCAAGGGAATTAACGCGGCTTCGGCGCCGATTCGCGCGTTCAAGAACATCTCATCCAGCTCGAAAGCCCCCTCTTTCGCGCCCTCCTTTATGGAGAGCGTACCCCAGACCGCGAGCGTCCAGGTCAGGAATCCGCCTATCACGATAGTCAGGATCCCGAGGTGGATCAAAGATGGACCAAGTCGCCCCGGTCGCGGTCTCTGGCGGATGAGATAGGCCACAAGCGATAGGCCCAGAACCGCGAATATTGCCGCGAACCAGCTCGTATTATAGACGAGCTTCATGGCATTGTCATAGGGCAGGAAGGTCGCGGAATAGGTTACGATGGCTGCGATAACGGCCATTTGGAATACCGCGAGCCAGACACCCATTCTCATATCCTAAAGATGCTCCTTAATAGGCCGCAAACCACCCCCGCCGCCGTCTTAGGGCTCCGAGCAACCAGAAAGCGGAGACTGAAGCGCGAAGCGAACCAATAGACGGTCAAAAATAGTCCCGCCGGAAACCGGCAGCGATATAGCTACTCCTCGACTAGCTCCCAAACCGAGTTCATCAGCATCCGCCCAGGCTGCACTCCACCAAAGAACAGAGCTCGTTTGCCGGTCGGGTCCCAGACTGCTGCAGCATGAGCAAGCTGAAGTGTCACTGGCAATTTCGTCTTGATTCTGGACCAGGTCAGTGTCTCGAGGTCGAATGAGAGCATATCCGAGAAGTACTTGTCCATCATGGCAGTGCCGCCGAACACGATCATCTGTCTCTTGATGGGGTCAAGAACGGCGCAATGGCTCAGGCGCGGTTCGATCTCGATTCCCTTGGCCTCGAGCTTCTTCCACTCTGCTTTGGCGAGGTCGAAAGACCAAACATCATTCAAAACCACTTCTTTGCCGGTCTCGTCCGTGCCAATACCGCCGAATATTATCATCGAGTGCGTCTTGGGATCGTAAATCTGAGTATGCTTGTTTCGCGGCAGCGGCTTATCGCCCTTTGTCACGAACTTCTTCCATTTCAGATCATTCAAGGAAAGTGAGAACGTGTCACCATAAAACACTGTCCTATAGCGAGTATTGTCGGGATTCTCCCAACCGGAACCGCCAGCAAAGACCATCGCGTCCGCTTTCGGGTCATATATGGGAACCGTTGCGACCATCTGTTTGGGCATATCGCCTGCTGCCGGGACGATATTCCATTTGTTCTCGGCAAAGCTGTACCACGCAGTCTCCAGGGCCCCAGCAATCTTCTGGGTGAGTACCACAAGGCGGTCCCGTTTCTCATCATAGATTCCTGTGACCGCGGCGATCTTCGTGAGGTCACCGTTCACAGGAGTGATCTGGGACCACTCTTTTGTTTTCAGGTCGAGTTTCCAGAGGTCACCCTGGGGATTCAGAGTCTCGAGGCCCCCGCCGCAGATTATCAATTCGTTCTTCCTCAAAAAAGCCGCCGACATTACTCGAGGTTTCGGCGCGACTTTCTTGGTCGTCAACTCCGAGAACATTGCGAGCCCCGTTCCCTTGCTCTTTTCCTCCGCATAGACGAGCGAGACGCTCAGGACTAGCGCGAACACCACCATGAAAATCGCCAAGCGATTTAATGACATTGGATCAACCTCCTAAGTAAGATTTCATCAACAACAAATTCCAATTATTTGCATCACGGCGCACAAATTCTAAAAGCGGCCCTTCTGCGTGTCAAGGCTGCTATGCTCATTTAAGCCAGACCATAATGGACTGAGCTCCCAAAAAGCTAACAGTCGTGAAGCCGCTGTTACTTCTTGATATCCTTGGCCAGCATCGTTTTCGCACGATCGAGACCTGCGAGGAATCGCTCGCTCTGGCCTCCGCTAATCTCAATAAGAGCTTCGTACTGCTCTACCGCACAATCCCAATCGCCGGCCTCCTCACAGAGAGCCGCGAGATTGAGCCGGGCAGAGATATGCTCTGGAATGGCCGATATCGCCTTCTCGAATGCCTTGCGCGCCTCGGCGAGATCGCCGAGCGAGTAGAGCACTGTTCCCAGATTATTCAGCACCTTGATATTGTCTTCATCTATCTCAAGGCAACGATCATAGACCTTCTTTGCCATCAAGAGCAGCTCCTTGGAGCGCTTGGGGTCTGAGCCGCTCCTGGCGATTTCCTCACCTATTCGCTGATAAATGAGAGCCTTGTTGAATAGCGGCACGGCATCCTTCGGAGTGACCTTCTGCGCTTCATCATACTGCTTTAGCGCCGACTCGTAGTCCCCCATCTCGCGATAGACATTTCCGAGCCTTATCATCGCGTCAGCGTACACCGGATTGAGCTCTAAAGCCCGCTTGAACTGGACCATCGCCTCGGAGAACTTCTTCCTGTTGTAGAGCACATTCCCGTAATGGTTCACAACATGATCGAAATACGGCGCGAGTTTCACCGCCATGGCATTGTCCAATTCCGCAATGTCGTAATTGCCCGCCATGTTCTCGACAATCGATGAGAAGTACCTGATCTCGTAGTCACGCGGCGCCTCCCATACCGCTTTGCGCAAATGCGCGAGAGACTTGTCGATATTGAGTTTCCACCCCTCCGCGTTCTCAGCGTCGTGCGCCATGCTCTCGAATAGCTGCCCCTTCCCGAAGTTGTAGTTGGCTGATAGCGCACGAAGCGGTATCGTAGAACCCATCAACAAAATCACTATGAGAAGAAGCCGCACCAGTCCGAGCCCGCTGGCGTTGGCCTGGGCCTCGTTGCCCTCGCCCTCTTTCCCCACTACTTTGCCAAAGACGTCAATTATACGGGTCTTCAGACAAGGCCGAAGACTGCCGGTCGCGAGGCCGAACGTCGCGGCGAAGAGACCAAGCACCACGAAGAAGGAGTGAGTGGAGGCCGGCAGTTGGAAGTTGGACGAGAAGAAGCAATGGGTCAGGGTCCCGGCAAGGCCTCCTAATAAGCCGAGTGATACAGCGCGCAGGAAGCCGTCCTTGCATCGCCTGGTCATCCTCCAGCCCATCTTGAGTATGATGAATATAAACCACAGGAATGCCGCAAAGCCAAGAACGCCCAACTCCACGAACGTCTGAACGTAGTCGTTGTGTGCCTTGTAGATGACTTTATCCCAACCAGTGTTCTTGCGTTCTTCGACCGTCCTATGCTTGGGATAGATGACCTTGAAATTGCCTATACCCGCGCCTAAAGGCTCTTCCTTGACGACCCTTAAGGAGGATTTCCAGACGAGAAATCTGAATTGCGTCGGGCTGTCCTTCATGTCGAAGATAGTCTTGAATTTGTGAGCGACGCTCTTCCCTTCGTCATCTTTGACAAGAGGGCTCGCGGCCGCGAAAAGCACGATCGCAATTACAGCCACAGTAACGAAAAGCTTCCTGTGGGGTGAGAAGAAGAGCATAACGGCGATGGCTGCAATCGTCCCGACCCAGGCTCCTCTGCAGAAGGTGATTCCAAGATAGACGATCGAGACAAATGCGCACAAGACCGCAATGATGGGATAGAGCCGCTTGTCTCGCCATCTACCGAGACTCCAGGCCGCTATGCTGAGTACAAGCGGGACAACGCTAACCAGATATTGCCCGGCGAAATTCGCGTGGCCGAATGTCGAGCAATATGTCTCGCGATTGTATGTGTCGAAACCAGGCTCGAATCTGCGCAGCCCAATGATATCGAGAAGACTGTTGAGTGCCGCTACCGGGGCAGCGTCATGGTAAAATTGCATGATGCCTATCAGAGACACGACGAAGGAAGTGAACAATACGACCAGAACCACACGGGTTAGTGCGAGCTTGCTGTTCACGAGATTCGGGATCGCAAGGTAGAAGAAGACCGCCGTCAGGAGGAGGAACAGCCGGTCGAATCCTGCCCAGAGGTTCGTTGCGTAGAAAAGCGTCACAACGCCTATGCCGAGATACACTCCGATCGGCAACCCTAGCGGCGAAAAGCATATCCTAGCTACATCCCTGCCGGTCAATCCGAAAATGAAGAGAACGAAGAGCGAAAGGCCAAGCAGCTCGACCGCGGCCTCCTTGGGAGCGGAATACGGATCGAGAGCCTCGTGGTCGAAGAGAAGCGGGATGACGACTATGGACAGAAGCAGCACGAAAAAGGCCAAACGATGTGAGAAGACCATGCTCCTGAGCGATCCGAAGACGCCGCCAATCGATCCTATCACCATCGAATTCGCCTCAGCCATTATTCCCTTTTCGCTTTTTCCAACCTGTTGAGCCCATCAATGGCCGGCCCAAGATCCGGCTTTGCCCTCAGCGCCATCTTATAATAGTGGATGGCCTTGTCAATCTCGCCACGCTCCTCGTAAATCTGCGCCAGGTTTAGATGTGGCTGGAAGATGTTCCCCGGCAGACTGGCAGCTCGCTCGAAGACCGCGATGGCGTCATCGTACTTGCCCTGAGATCGAAGAATTGCGCCGAGGTTATTCAAGATGTTGGGATTGTCCGGGGCGTTTTTCAGTGCGGCCTCGAGCGCGGCTTGTGCCTCTTCGGGCCTATCAAGCGCCATTAGCGTCTCAGCGAGTTTCGATGTGGCAAAAGCATCGTCCGGGCTGATCTCTATCGCCCTTCGGTAGGCCTCCGCCGCCTCTTCGAGCTTGTCCAGCATCTGGAGCGTCCCTGCAAGGTTGAGCCACGCCTCGAGAAAGTCGGAATCGAGCGAGACGGCCTTGCTGAACGCCAGATAGGCATCCATGAGCGAGCCCGGATCACGCTTCAGCCTCCCTCTCTGGGAGTAGGCAACGCCGATATTGTTCTGGATCTGCGGCCAATAGGGAGAGAGTTCGACCGCCCGCTTCAAAACGTCGATGGCCTCCTGATGCTCCTGATTCAGAAGGTGCAGGTTGGCAAGCAGCATCCTGGCCTCCAGGTAGTAATCAGCGTGCGAGAGTGCTTTGCGCAATAGGTCCTTTGCGGCCGCGTTATCACCTGCTGCAATCTTCGTCCTTGCTCTCTGCAGGTCGTGATTCGCGAGAAGGAATTGCACCGGCCTCATGGCCATGAAAATCGCCAGAACTATCAAGACTGGAATTATGACCCCCTTCGTCACGTTCGACATCTTGAGGGGCTGCCTTGCACGATCCGCATGGGCCGTCCCCGCAATGATTCCGAGATTGACCGACTGCATCATCGCCGAGGCGGGCATGGTGAAGTTGCTGCTGAAGAAGGCATGTACAAGGGTGGCCGCGAGGGCGCTCGCCGCACCGATCGATATCATCGGGAGCGGCTCTCCTATTTCCCCGCACCGTAGTCTCTTGAGAAATGGCCATATAATGGAAAAGAGGAGATAGATTGAGGCCAAGAACCCGACGAGACCGGTCTCGGTGATGAGCTTGATGTAGTCGTTATGCGGGGAGCGCACGCTGATCCCCGCGCCGGCGATGCGATGCTCTTCCGGCAACCTCACCGAGGGATAGTAGATCGGAAAGGCCCCGCAGCCGACGCCGAATAGGGGGTGCTCTTTCACGAGGCGAAGCGCCCCCTTCCAGAGATTGAGGCGGAAGGCTACGGGTGCGTCGGACAGATCGACCGACTTCTGCGCTTTCTCGAGCGCAGAGGTGCCCTTTTCCCTCTCGCTGAGCGTGAAGGATAGAATCCCGACGGTCATGAATATCGCGGCGAATGTCAGACCGGCAATCGCAGCGTGCCGCCGCGAGCCGCCGTCGGGTATCTTGTCACGCGCGCGGTATCTTCTGAGAAGAATTGCTGCAAACACGATAATCGAGGCGAGCAGACCTGCCCAGGCTCCCCTGCTGAATGTGATCGATAAGAATATGAGCATCATGCTGCTGCCGATTAGGGCCAGGACGCCTTTGAGAATTCTCCCCTTCTCGATGGATGCCGCCGCGATTGCCATACCCAGTGGGATGACCGCGATGAGATACTGCCCGGCGTAATTGTCGTGCCCCAGCGTCGCTCCGAACATTGGGAATCCGTAACTATCGCGGATCGATGGGAAGATGGCGCCGGTCATGAAATGGACTATCCCGAGCACAGATATCCCGGAGGCCACGCAAACTGCCGATGCTGCAATCATCTGTGCACGCCCAGAAAGGGTCACAGCAGTCATTAGCACGAATAGGGCGAGCAGGGACGCGATCCGCAGGAATTCATTGAGCGAGAGCCCCGGGCTGAGAGTCCCAGGGATCGAAACGAGCTGCGCGAGCGCGAAAATGAGCATAGGTCCCAAGAGCGCACGCGGAAATGGGAGCCAATCGCCGATTAACGCGAAGATGACGACCAGGAGCGCTACCACGCCCAATAGAGTCAGCGCGGTGTTCTTTGCGGTGATGTAGCCATCAGACGTAAATGACTTCGAGTAAATCAGCGGAATCAGGATCACCGCCAACAGCACAATCAGGCTGATAGCCTGAATATTCGAAAGCCCTTGCTTCTCTGTCATATCCACCACACAATTCGGCCCGACACCTCCGCGGAGCCCCTGATTCCCGCCTTCAATAAAAACCACCCGAGCTAGCCAATAGTGCGAGAGCCGCAGAATTTATGCAAGGAGTGCCGGAGAGGGCCGAATGCGGTCGGGGGAATACCTTGACGCTTGGCTTGCATTGGCTCAATAGCGGCGGTATCTTGATGCCGATGTTAAATTGTCAATGCAGGAAGCGCTTAACGATATAAACGAATGGGCACCCGGGGTGGGAGCATTATGAAAGTAACCTTGATTTCACCGTATCTTGACACCATCGCACAGGGCCTGCGATGCCTCTCTTCGTTCATCAAAAGCAAAGGATATGAATGCGAGATGGTCTTCCTCCCTGACTTCGAGGCGCTCCTGAGTTACGATCCCCAGTTCGCCCGCCCATACTCGCAGAGCCTGATGGATGCCGTCGTCCAGAATTGCTCAAACTCAGATATCGTCGGTATCTGCGTAATGAGCAACTTCTTCGACCGGGCTGCTCAGATCAGTGAAAACCTGAGAAAGAACCTGGATGCACCAGTGATATGGGGCGGGATACATCCGACGGTAATGCCCGAGGAATCTCTCAATCACTGCGACATAGTCTGCGTTGGCGAGGGCGAGTACGCCATGCTCAACTTGCTCGAGGCGATGGAAGAAAAGAGGGACTACACAGACATCAAGAACCTGTGGTTCAAGAAGGATGGTGCGATCATAAAGAACGAGCTCGCGCCGTTGATTGAGGACCTCGACTCGCTGCCATTCCAGGACTACGATTACTCAACTCACTACATAGTCTCAGAGGACCGCGATCATCTTGTCAAGATGGACTACGAGATCCAAAAGTCCCAAATCGTCAATGGATTGCGCATCTGCGACGGTCTCTGTGTCTATCAGACGATTACGACGCGCGGCTGCCCCCATGCCTGCGCTTATTGCTGCCACTCGGCCTTGCGTAAGCTCATGCCGGACCAAAAGATACTGCGGCGCCGCAGCACCGAGAACGTGATGCAGGAGCTCGAGCAGGTGAAAGAACAGATGCCCTACGTAGAACTATTCCTCTTTGCCGATGAATCGATGCCGGCGATGCCTGCCAAGCGGCTCAAGGAGTTCTGCGATCAATACAAGCGCCGGATTGGCCTGCCCTTTTTCGTTCAGGTCTCGCCGCCATATATGACCGAGGAGAAAATGGACTACCTCGTTGATGCAGGCATGCGCTGCGCGCAGATGGGCATTCAGACTGGCAGCGAGGAGGTCAATCGGGTCTATTACAACCGCAGCATAACCAACGACCAGGTTCGAAACGGCGCCAGGCTGCTCAATAAGCACAAGGATAGAATCTGCCCGCCAATATATGACATCATTCTGGATAATCCCTACGAGACCCGAGAGGATGTGCTGAAGACCGTCCGGCTATTGATGGAATTGCCCAGGCCGTTCGTGGTGCAGTTCTTTTCGCTGACCTTCTATCCTGGGACAGAGATATATGCCAGAGCGAAGGCGGATGGGATCATCGAGAATGAGCGCAACACAGTCTATCGCAAGCACTATCACGCATTTGACAAGTCATTCTTGAATTTCCTGGTCATGGGCGCCCATTTCGGATTCCCCAAGCCGCTCATGAAAATTCTGACCAATGGACTCGTCGCCAGGACTCTGGACCTGAAGTGCCTGAGGTGGTACTGGCGGCTCGTGCATAGGTCATTGAAGGCCGTGAAGCGAATCCTGAAGCGCGGCTGATTGCCAAGACGGCGCCGAGATGTGCCACTCTCATTCTCCGCCATTCGCACATTGACCCTTCTCGGAGCCTGATTACATTTCAAAGCCCTAAGCGTCGGCTGATGATTCTGGTTGTGCCATCCCGGCCTTTGTACTATATTGCCTCGTTGTTTTCCTTGGCAATTTTGGTTGGAGAAATCGCAATATGGCAAGAGAGGGCGCGCGGTGTCACAAGGCGTGAGAATTGGTGTCGATACTGGCGGCACCTTCACCGATATCATCCTGAGCCGACCGGACGGGACCGTCATCAAGAAGGTACCATCGAGGCCAGATGCTGCGGAGCAGGCGATAGTGGACGGCTTCTCGGATATCGTCGAGCCATCTGAATCGGGGTCAATCGTACATGGCACGACAATCGCAACGAACGCTCTCCTTTCGCGAACAGGCAAGAAGACGGCGCTCGTCACGACTGCCGGCTTCGAGGACATCCTCGAGATCGGCCGTCAGAACCGGCCCGATCTATATGACCTCACGCCAAGAAAGCCAGCCCCGCTCGTCCCAAGGGAGCTCGTATTCGGGCTCGATGAGAGGATGCTGCACACCGGCGAGATCCTTACTCCCCTCACCGACGATGCTTCAGAGATGCTCTCGCAAGAGCTTGAGGCAGCCGGGGCGAGGTCAGTCGCGATATGCCTGCTTTTCTCATACGCGAATCCTGCCCACGAGCTGAAGGTCAGGCAGGCGCTCGAAGGTCTTGGCATCTCGATCTCCATATCATCGGACGTTCTACCCGCCTACAGGGAATACGAGCGCTGTGGCACGACCGTTGTCAACGCGTACGTTGCTCCTTCGATCACGGCCTATCTCAGTCGCTTGAAGGAAGCCCTGAATCGCTGGCGGATCCAGATAATGCAGTCCAATGGAGGCTGCATCTCCATTGGCGCAACCTGCCAGAGGCCCGTCGTCACGATACTCTCAGGACCTGCGGGCGGCGCGATTGGCGCGCAGAAGCTCGCTGCGAAGGCAGGCGAGCCAAGGGCAATCTCCTTCGATATGGGCGGAACCTCCACCGATGTGTCCTTGATAGCAGAAGGCCTGAGCTGGAGCACCGAGACGGAGGTCTCGGGTTGCCCGATCGCGATACCAGTGATCGACATACACACAGTCGGCGCTGGCGGCGGCTCGATAGGGTATCTCGACGCGGGAGGTGCGCTTCGTGTCGGACCTGAGAGCGCTGGCGCGGATCCAGGACCGGCTTGCTATGGGAAGGGAGACCAGCCCACCGTTACCGATGCCAACATCGTGCTGGGCAGGCTTTCACCGGACTGGTTCCTTGATGGCGAATTCAAAATCTATCCCGATAGAGCACATGATGCCATCGACAAGCTCGCCGCCGAGATGGGCATCTCGACTGAAGCCGCTGCAGAAGGGATGATACGCGTGGCTAATGCAACGATGCAGAGGGCGCTGTCTGTGGTCTCGGTCCAGCGTGGTTTTGATCCGCGTGAATTCTCGATAGTAGCGTTCGGAGGGGCGGGGCCGGTTCACGCGTGTGATCTCTGCCGGGCCATTTCGGCGAGGTCGGTCATCGTCCCGCTTCATCCTGGCATTCTGTCCGCAATCGGCATGCTGCAGGCCGACACGGTCCGCGACTACAAGAAGAGCGTTCTGATACCCGCCGAGGCCGGCAATCTCGAATTGCTGGGGGATGAGTTCTCTGCTCTCGAAGAGAAGGCTGCCGAGGACCTTCGGGCGGATGGCGTGAACCTGGAGGAAATTCGCTTCGACCGGCTCCTCGAAATGAGATACGTCGGGCAGTCGTATGAGATCAGCATCCCATTCTGCACAGATTATCTCCACGAATTCGGCGAGACGTACCTTCAGGAATACGGCTATATGGATGTCGAGAAGCCGAAAGAGATCGTCAACGTCAGGCTTATGGCCATCGTCCCGAACAAGGCGGGAGAGTTGGTCTTCAGCGAGGCACCGCCGACCGATGGAAGGGAACCGATGATCGGAAAGCAGGCATTGATTGAGAGGGGCGAGTCTCTCGAGGCGAGGCTCTATCGGCGAGATCTCCTCTTAGCAGGGGAACGAATCAATGGGCCCGCCGTCGTCGTGGAGTACTCATCTACAACGTATGTCCCCTCGGACTTCTCATGCGAGGTCGATCATTTGGGCAACCTGGTCCTGCGACAGAACAGAGCCTGATGGCGTGAGCCGTCAATCCTCCGTTGAATCGGCGAGCAGCCCGGCCGCAAGCTCATGAGCGTGCCGCCTGCCCTCGCTTCCGAGCATCCTCGCCAGCTCCTCGACCCTGGCATCGCCTTCCAGTTGGGCGACTGCTATCGAAACGCCCACCTCTGATGCTTCCTTTGTGATCGAGATATGGTTCAGGGCGAACTGCGCGATCTGCACGAGATGGGAGATGACAAGTATCTGCCGCGATTTGGAGAGCCGCTTCAGCATCTTCCCGACATAATTCCCTGTCGTGCCGCCGATCCCCGAATCGAGTTCATCGAAGACCATGATCGGGACATCATCTGCCCCGGCGAGTGCCGTCTTCAATGCGAGCATAACGCGAGAGACCTCGCCACCAGACGCGATCTTTCTGAGCGGCATCATGGGCTGGCCCGGGTTCGTGGAGATGACATATTCGACGGTCTCGAATCCATCCCTGCCAGGCACATCCGCGTCCGTACTTTGAGATTCACGCTCCGCGAATTCCATCCCGAACTCGCCCTGCATAGCCAGCGACTTCAGATTGCCGCATACCACCCTGGCAAGGTGCTCTGCTGAGGCCCTTCGGGCGGTGGACAGGCCCTTTGCCCTTGCCCGTAATTCCTTTAGGACGGCTTCTCGATCAACGCGAATTCGATTGAGCTGGTCGCCTTCCTGCTCGAATTCGGCAAGTTGCTGGCGGAATTCCTGGAGCTTGCCCAACAGCTCATCCGCTTCGCAGCGGTGCTTTCTGCCAAGTGATGCCAGCGCCGCGAGCCGGTCCTCCACCATCTCCTGCCGCTCGGTGTCGAACAAGAGCGACTCCCCGAGAGCACGGGCCTCACTCGCGACCTCCTCCAGCGATATCCTCGCGTCGGCGACCCTGTCCGCCATCCTGGAGATCGAGTCGTCCATTTTCGAACCATGGATAAGCTGCCGTTCGAGTGACGACAAACTGCCGCAGACCGAGCGCGGCTCGCTCCATAGCTGATCGTCGATTGAAGTGCAGAGCTCAGCGAGCTTCTCTGCGTTCGAGAGCCTTCTCTTCTCATCCTGAAGCGCCTGGAATTCCCCCTCCTGGAGCTCCAGCTGCGCGAGCTCATCGACGTAGAACTCGAGCAGTTCCCTTTCCTCGACCATCCGACGTGTCTTCAACTCAGCGGCTTCGATCCTGCGGTCGAGCTCCTTGTGCTGGTCGTATAGGCGGTTGACCTCGCCTCTCGCGTTCGATAGCCCTGCGAATTCATCCAATGTCAGCAGTTGATATCGCGTCGAGAAGAGCCGCTGGTGCTCGTGCTGTCCGTGGAAATCGACGATCTGCTCCCCGATCGCC
>JAFGIT010000204.1 GCA_016929465.1 Candidatus Coatesiibacteriota bacterium
AACTCGAGATGGAGCTCATACCAGGCGTTAAGCACTATCAAGCTTTCAAGATCACGACATACGATTTTGGCGGCTGGGGGTCCGATGTAACTGTTCCATTTTTGGATGTAAGCAAGGCCATTCTATGGTCATATAGCGATAGTCCGTCACCTTATCTTCCATGATGAAACTGCCCTGAGCAAATAATCCTTGATGGAGGCCTATAATGGGAAAACGCTTTCGACTTCCCGACTTCAGTAATTTTACAACAATAAGTCTAGTCCTGATTGTCGCTGGGGTTTTGGCGATTTCTCTTTCCTGTTCAAGGTCGGATTCGGGAAGGGATGACTCGCCCTCTGGCCCGTCGGCTCCTTATATGTTATCGATAACCGCGAAGCCAAGCGAGCTGATGCCCTTCGAGAATTCGTTGGTCATGATTGACGTGAAGGACGGCTATGGCGAGGAACTTGAGGAGCCCGTTGTCGTAAAAGTGACGACAACCGGTGGCTTCTTTGAAAATGGCGAGAACAGGATAACCGGGGAAGTGATGGGGAATACCTCCTTCTGGCTTACTTACGATCCCGATCATACCCCGAACGGAGATTTTCCTGGCCCGAAGTTGATCACAGCGATCATCGATTATGGTTGCACGAGCAGTTATGTTACGGACACTACTGAGATCATCTTCCAACAGCAGGATAGCAGAGTCGCTTCAATATCAGTCGCAGCAGATCCTTCATACATAAAGGATGCAGACAACAATTATTCCGTGATTACAGCGACGGTTGTGGGTGAATACGGAGCGGCACTCATGGGTGTTACGGTCTACTTCTCGGTTCAAGGCGGCGAGTTATCTACTTTCGACAGCACTACCGCGGAGACGGATGCTCGGGGTGTCGCCCAGACGGTCTTCCGCCCGAATGGCGATGTCGGGCTGCTCAAGGTCTGTGGACAAGCCGGGAGCAAGACGGATTGTGTCGAGATAAGGTCTGAAAAGGCTACCACCGAATAGATAGATATCTAAAAAGAGTATCAATAGCGAAGGGCGCTGTCAGCATTACTGGCAGCGCCCTTCTTCATTTTACCCAAGGCGGAAGGCCATAAGCGCAGCGGCCAAGGCCCATTATGAGCCGCATGGCAGTCCGGTTCCATCACTGAGTTCAGAACTGAGTTGACGTGCCGACGACTCCATATGAACTTTGTTTAATGGATGATATACAGATGGATATTGACAGACAGATATTGACAGATAGATCATGTTTATGTATTCTCGCGTGGAGTTAGTTCATAATTCGAATAGCGATTTATGAGAGAAAGATCGACGCAATGGAGAGCAAAGCAGAAATTTAACTTTGGAAGCGGAACTGAACGCAATAATCAGATAGCGCGATCTTGACAGTCTTTCAAACGCCACCACATCGGGCCGTGAATTCTCGGTCCGCAATATCCCATGAGACTGAGGGACGATGGTGATGAAATTTGAGCGCCGAATAATCTTATTCCCGCTCGCGGTCTGCGGAGCATATTGGCTCCTCGAGTCGATTCTCGATAGCGTCTTTTTGGATGAAGCCTCGTTCGTCAATTCGTTGCTAATGGGGATTTCTCCGCATGAAATGTATATGCGTTTGACGACCACCGGGATGATATTCCTTTCAGGGATAGTAATCGTATCCATCTCACATAGAAGCAAGAAGGCCGAGAAGAAACTAAGGCACCTGAATCGCGTACTCAAGGCGATACGGAATGTCACTCAGCTCACCAACAGAGAAAGAGACCGTGACAGGTTGATAGGATTAGCGTGCAAGCATCTTACGGAGACAAGGGGCTACTATCACGCCTGGGTGGTCCTTATGGATGCTTCTCAAGGATTTCTGACAGCCGCCGAATCAGGTCTCTCAGAAAGATTCCAGGCACTAGTGGATTCACTGAGGTCGGGCAAAAGCCCCCATTGCATAAGTGAGGTAATGCAGAGCTCGGATCGGGTGATGCTTGTAAGCACCGAGAGCAACGGCTGCAAGATATGTCCGATGTTTGAGGGCCATAGCAACGTTGGCGCGTTTGTAGCCCGCCTGGAACTAGATGGAATGATATATGGAGTCCTGAGCGCATCGATGCCGATGGCAATCGCTCAGGAGCGCGAGGAGCTTCAGCTGTTTTCCGAGCTGGCAGGAGACCTCGCATTCGCGCTCCAGGGCATAGAGATCGAGCAGGCCCGAAATTCTGCAGAGGAGGCTCTCAAGGAGAGCAGTCGTTTTATGGAAAGCGTATTCAATGCGATTCAAGATGGGATCAGCGTTCTTGATCGTGAATTGAATATCGTCCGCGTCAACTCCTGGATGGAACGCATGTATTCGCATGGGCGACCGCTGGAAGGGCAGAAGTGCTATTCGATTTATCAAAACAGAGACACACCATGTCCATGGTGCCCATCACTCAGGGCCCTCGAGACGACGGAGATGAATACGAGCATTGTTCCGTATCCGGACATCGATGAGCCCACTGGGTGGATCGAGCTTACCGCATTCCCATTGAAAGATGCAGAGGGCCACGTGACAGGCGTTATCGAATATGTAAAGGACATAACAAAGCAGAAGAGTGCACAGGACGCTCTTGAGGAGAGTGAAGAGCACCTGAGGAGCATTATAGATACCGCCGTCGATGGTTTTGTCCTCTGTGATCTGAAAGGCCGTATAGTTGATGTCAATGAATCCTATTGTCAGATGGTCGGATATTCCCGCGATGAGCTAATTCGAATGAGCATTCCTGATATTGACGCCGACGAGACTCCGGCCGATTCAGCTCGACACATCGGACGGATCATCGAATCTGGCGGAGACTGCTTCCAGACGAGACATAGGCGAAAAGACGGGACAATAATCGATATGGAGATCAGTGCGCGTCATTTGGCCGTTCAGGATGGACGCATGGTCATTTTCATGCGAGATATTACTGACCGCAAGCTCGCCGAGGCAGCACTTCGGGAAAGCGAGAGTCGCTACAGGAGTGTTTTCGAGGACACCCAGGCGGCAACCGCGCTCATAGACAATGATGGAAAATTCGCAATGGTCAACGCCAGGCTCGAGGAGCTGAGCGGCTTCAGCAAAGATGAACTCGTTGGCAAGATGACAATGCTCGATCTCGTAACTGAAGCCGAGCAAGAGAGATTGCGGGCCTATCACCTCGAGAGAAGGAGGACCGGAGGCGCTGCACCCCGCGAATATGAATTCAAGTTCTGCGATAGAGATGGGAACATAAAGGACATGTTGGCCTGCGTCGGGATCATCCCGGGGACCAAGACGAGCGTGGTGTCCATCCTGGACATCTCGGAGCATCGACGTGCGGAGGCGGCACTTAGAGAAGCGTACAACATAGTAAATCGGAGTCCCGTGGTCGCATTCCTATGGAGGAATGAGGAGGGGTGGCCGGTGGAATATGTCTCGGAGAATGTAGAGTCTCTATTTGGCCATAGCGCAGTCGATTTCATTTCGGGCAAGGTGACTTACCGAGAGACCATCCACCCGGACGATCTGGAGAGGGTGACCAGCGAGTTTGGAATATCCCGATTGGGCCGCTCGAGTGAAGGATTTCGACTCGAACCATTCAGGATAGTAACCAGGGATGGAGAGATCAGATGGGTCCGAAGCGTCAATGAAATCAGGAGAAATGAGAAGGGAGAAATCACCCATTACCAGGGAATTATCGAGGACATCACCGAGCGCAAAAGGCTGGAAGGTCGCCTCCTGCAGGCTGAGAAGATGGAAGCGGTCGGACGTCTCGCAGGCGGCGTCGCTCACGACTTCAATAACATCCTGACAGCTATTATCGGTAATCTCGAACTCTATCGGACCAACTTCGAGAATGGCTCCGCTGTTCCAGACGAGATCGAGGAGATCTCGACCGCGGCCACCAGGGCGGCGGAACTCACCGAGCAGCTTCTGGCATTCAGCCGAAAGCAGATTATTGCTCCCAAGCCACTGAATCTGAACCATTTGATAGCGGATTTGGGCAATATGCTCAGGCGACTGATTCGAGAGGACATAGTACTGGCCGTGCTCCAGGAGGACGATATCCCTGCAATCAAGGCGGATTCCGCGCAAATTCAGCAAGTAATCATGAATCTGGCTCTGAACGCCAGGGATGCAATGCCCTATGGCGGCAAGCTGACAATTGAGACCGCGACGGTCTTTCTCGACGAGGAATTCGTCAGGGACAATCCCTCCATGCGTCCGGGGAATTATGTCTTGATGACAGTGGCGGATACAGGCTATGGAATGGACAAAGAGACGTTGTCACATGTATTCGAGCCATTTTATACAACGAAGGAATTAGGTCGAGGCACAGGACTGGGGCTCTCGACGGTGTACGGCATCATCAAACAGGCCGAAGGTCATATTACTGTCTATAGCGAGGAAGGAAGAGGAACCTGCTTCAAGGTGTATTTGCCAGCAATCGATGAGGCCGCAATCCCAGCCGCTTCCGATACCCGGGAGGATGAATCAATCTCTGGGAAGGGGGAGACGATACTCGTTGTTGAGGATGACCCCGCGGTGAAAGGATACATCGAGCGTCTTCTGATGAATGCAGGCTACAAAATCGAGTCGGTCTCGCGCTCGAGCGATGCGCTGGCACTATTCGAAGAGAAGGGCGCCGAAATCGACCTTCTCCTGACCGACGTCGTGATGCCTGAGATGGGAGGAAGGGACCTGGCAGAGATTCTCAGTAGGAGATGCCCGAATGTGAGAGCGCTATTCATGTCTGGCTATAGCGAGAACGCGATAGCGCACATGGGCATCCTCGAAGAAGGCC
Source organism: Candidatus Coatesiibacteriota bacterium (assembly GCA_016929465.1). Classification (GTDB taxonomy): domain Bacteria; phylum B130-G9; class B130-G9; order B130-G9; family B130-G9; genus JAFGIT01. The sequence continues at coordinate 4,786 of JAFGIT010000204.1, forward strand.
TTGAGTTCATAAGCAAGCCATTCAGCTCGAAGGACCTTCTCAAGAAAATAAGGAAGATCCTGAACGGATAGCCCCAAGAGCCCAGCGGCTATCCAAACGGCGACTGCAGAGGCTCGAGTGCTTGCTCTTTTCTACATCCCGTAGCGCTCATGGAGGTCCCGCTTGACCTCTTTCTCCTTCTCCGCATATCGCTTCTCGTATTTCCGCTTGCCGGTTGCGATCGCGAGCTCGATCTTGGCCTTGCCCCCCGAGAAATAGAGCCTGGTTGGAATCAGGGTCAAACCGGACTCGATAGTCTTTCCGCGAAGCCGTTTGATCTCTCTCCTATGCAATAGCAGCTTCCGGACCCGCCGCGGCTCGTGGTTGAATCTCGACGCCTCTTCGTATTCGGAGATGTGACAATTGTAGAGAAAGACCTCACCGTCCTTTATGCGAGCATACGAGTCCGTCAGGTTTGCTCTTCCGGCTCTCAGGGATTTGACCTCGCTCCCAACGAGCACAAGACCTGCCTCGACACGCTCGCCAAGCACATAATCATGCTTGGCCTTTCGATTCAGGCAGATGTTCCTTTCGGGCTTCGGTGTATCTGGATTATTCTGAGGCATGATTCAAATGGCAGAAATTAATGCCGAGTTGCCGAAAGAGCTCGCGGCTATTTCGCCGCCTTTCCGTCTTCCTCTCGGAGCGGAACAGGGGCGCGCGTGGTTCGATTACGGCCCTCGGTCTTGCTCTGATACATCGCGGCATCCGCCAGGTTGATAAATTCGGTCTTCGAAAGATGTTCTTTGTATTCGCAGATGCCTATGCTAAGTGAGACCTCCATCGACTCGTCTATCGATTTGAATTCGAGCAGGTCAACCATTCTCCTGATTCTCTCCGCGGCATCGAAGGCCGAGTCGAGTGAAGTCTCCGGCAATATGGCGGTGAATTCGTCGCCGCCATATCTGCAGGGGATATCGACGCCGATGCGCATATTCGCCAGGATTATCGAGGAGATGCCCACCAGGACCTCGTCGCCCACCGTATGCCCAAGATTGTCGTTGACTGACTTGAATTTATCTACATCCATGAGTATGAGAGACAGCTTGGTCTTATAGCGTCTTGCTCGTGCCATTTCTCTGTCCAGGTGAGTATGGAAGTAGCGATGTGTGTAGAGCTTGGTAAGTCCATCTCTATCTGCCTCGTCCCTCGCAAGAGCAAGAAGCTGGGCATTATTCACGGCTATGGCGATATGGTCCGCAAACAGCGATAGAAGGACAGTATCATCGTATGCCGCCTCGTGGTTATCCAGGCCAGAAGTCATTGTGATGACTCCCACGAGCTTACCTCCCGAGATCAGGGGAAGAATCCTGCAGGACCTATCCCCGTACTTCGGATTGGATTTGCCGCTGAAATTCCCGTCCTGCTCTATGTCTTCGATTATTATCGGCTCGAGCGTCTCGCCCACCTTCCCGACTAGGCCTTCTCCCAGCTCGAATCTGATCCTGGACATTCTCTCTGAATCGATGGTCTCGTCATTGGAAGCCGCCATATAGACCGATTTGCGACGCTTGTCATACAGAAATACCGAAGTTATGGACAATCCCATTATCTTCGGAAGCTCAGTGACCGCATAATTGACTATGTCAATCTCGTCTAACGACATGTTGATGTGCTTGCTCAGCTCGGCAAGCTCAATCAACTTATTCAGCATATAGGAATGTTCAGACATTCAGAGCGTCACGCCTCCAGATATAGAGAAATAGTCACCTTTGTGCAATAAATCCGCCAAACAGTACAATTATTTAGCGAAGACTGCAAACGACTTGTTAGTGGGTGTGACCTGAGATTGCAGGTAAGTCCAGACGATGCCCCGTCAGGGAATGACGGGGCTGCCAAGAGTGTGGAGTGGGCTTTCCAGCCCGCCATTTGATCAGATGCTCCTCCACGAAGCACACCAAGGACCACGAAGGGCGAGTTTGGACTGCGGCGGCTTGACACCGCCTCCATTGCGGATCGCGGATTGACGGCCGTCAGTTGGCAGTTGGCGGTTGGCAGCCAACTTTGAACTTTGAACCTTGAACTTTGAACCTTGAACTCAAGGACGGCAGTGTAAGGTGGGCTTTCCAGCCCGCTATTTGATCAGATTTTCGTCCACCAAAAACACGAAGGAACACGAAGGCTCAGCAAAACGAGCCAGACCCATTTCCCCTCCTTGACCCCTTTGACCTATTGACCTGTTATTCCCGCTACGCCTGCAGAATC
>JAFGIT010000205.1 GCA_016929465.1 Candidatus Coatesiibacteriota bacterium
AGATCGCAAGTTCTTGCGATTCCCAGATAATGGAAGAAAAGGGGGGATTGAGGGGATGGGGGATGGGGGATGGGGGATGAAATATTTAGAGCAGCTCCAACACCGATTGGGCGCTGGTCTTTCTATTGATGAGGAGTGCGACTCGAAATTACAGGTAATCTGTGGTCAGCTTAGATCTTAGCGTATTACTATCTAATTAATCTGCTTTGCTCAGCCAATGCCCCAGCGGGGCATCGTATGAATGACCGTGGAGTGCAGGCCGAAGGCCAAACCCACGGATTCGCGGAAGCCATCGAGATTTGTGGTACTCAAATTACCCAAAATCCGAGGTCACACCGCTGTAGGGCGGCGGCTCGACATTGTCGTATGGACTCATTGAGCCGTCTGGACCTGATGGACAGGCATGGACATATTATGCCGCTTCGCCTTCTTCATCCCCCATCCCGCATCCCCCATCCCCCCACAAGTTGTATCCGTTGACACCCCACAGATTGCGCGGCAGCATTTGACAAGCTGGTTTACCCGATTGATAACTGGATTATAGGCATCATGGATTATTCTCGACGAGACTTTCTGAAAGCATCCCTGGCATGTGCCTCATCACTGCTGCTCGCTCCGGGGGCGGCGCTTTCCCAGGACAAATCCGATCCGAGCAGCTCGCCGTCAGTCGCTCTGAGCAAGCACCCGGCACAATTCTATAAGAAGCTGGATGGTAGCAGAATCCAGTGCCAGCTGTGCCCACGTGAGTGCATCGTCCCCGAGGGTGAGAGGGGATACTGCAGAGTCAGGGAGAACCAGAAGGGAGAGTATTTCTCGATCGTCTATGGAAGACCGTGCACGTATCACGTCGATCCTATCGAGAAGAAGCCCTTTTACCACTTCATGCCTGGGACGACGGCCTTTTCGCTTGCTGCCGCAGGCTGCAATATGCACTGCAAATTCTGTCAAAACTGGCAGATCTCCCAGCCGAAGCCGGAGGAGCTCAGGACCTTCGACCTGCCGCCGTCAGATTGCGTGTCGATGGCCCGCAAATCGAGGTGCTCATCAATAGCCATTACCTATACAGAGCCGCTCGTGTCCTACGAATATACGTCGGACATCGCAAAGGCCTCATCCGCCTCGGGTCTTGCGACTGTCGTGATCTCCGCCGGCTATATAAACACGAAGCCTTTAGAGGGACTACTGAAGCATCTGGCCGCAATCAAGATCGACCTGAAGGCCTTCGATGATTCGTATTACCGGAAGATATGTGAGACGACACTCGAGCCGGTTCTCGACACTTTGAAGACGATCAAAGCCTCTGGCGTGTGGCTCGAGATAGTGAATCTCATCCTGCCGACCCTTAACGACTCGGTGGAAGAGCACAAGCGGATGTTCGATTGGATATTGAAGAATCTGGGCGAATCGGTGCCATTGCATCTCACCAGGTTTCATCCCACCTATAGGATGCGCAATCTGCCTCCGACTCCGCAAAGCACCCTCCAGAAGCTCTATGAGCTGGCCAAGGAGATGGGGCTGAATTATCCGTATATTGGGAACGTTCCGGGAGATCCCGCGTCAAACACGTATTGCCCAAAATGCAAGAAAGCACTAATAATTCGCAGAGGATTTGCGATAAATAATATCGGGATAGTGCATTCCAAATGCAGATATTGTGGCGAACTGATACCAGGCATCTGGCCAGATTCGAGCGAAAGCAGGGAGCAGACACAGGTTGGTTGATTTTCGGGTTCCGTACTTAAATAGAGTCCTCAAACCTCTGATATCACTCTTGGGTGGCGCGAAGGCGACCAAGCTTCTCTATGAGTGCTTCGCGGACCTTGGTCTTACCCCATTCATACTAAAGCCTGCGACCTATCATGAATTGGTTCAGGCGCTCACGGAGCGCTTGAAAGAGCAGCATCTTGCGGATGACGCCGCGATCGAGTCGTTGAGCAACAATTGGAGCATTGACGCGATTGCGGAAGACGAAGTGCTCTCACTGGACGACACGACCGACGAGAAGGTCATCCTGCCGTCCGACGCAGATTCGATTTGCAGGTTCCTTTCGGATGCCGCTCTCAAGGGCTCGGTAGCTGGCTTCACTGTCGGGGACGATGAGCCCAACGAGGCCCAAAAAGCGGTGTTGGATGCCACGGGCCTGGTTCTGAATTCGATATCGAAGCTGAAAGAGAACGACGAAAGCCCCTACTCCGCACAGGCTGGAACCCTCCTGGCGACGCAACTCGAGCGATATGAGCGCATCACTGCCTTTAGCAGAAACATCAACACGGTTGATATGGATCGGTTGAGGGAGAAGATGACGCTCCTTGCCGATGTCCTTGCAGTCGGTGAAGTAGCGGTCTTCACGTCCAGCGATAGCGGCTCCTACGAACCTTTCTATGTCAGCGTCGAGGGTGCTTTGGACGACTTCGAGGTGAGCCTTCTTCTAGCGTCGATCGCCGAGGAGGTCGCCCTGAGACGCAATGTAGTCTCCGGCTTCGAGCAGGAATTGGAGAACAGCTACCAGGAGTCGGTCATCTCGGCTGGCCTTCCGCAATACTGGGCAGCATTCCCGCTTCTGATGGAGAACGATTTCCTGGGCGCCGTGATCGTATTCGACGATGCGAATGACATCTACACCGAGGACGAGGCAAATGCGATCTTGCGAGTGTGCAACCACATCGCCAGTGCACTTCAGAGCTGCATCCACCACGCCAAGGTCAGAAAACTCCAGCAAATGCTGGACGATGAACTGAGGGGCGTTGGCAGCGTACAGAAGCGGCTTCTCCCAGAGATACTGCCGAAGCTGAAGGGGTGTGAAGTCTCGGCATACTATCAGCCTTCCGGCAGAGCTAGTGGAGACTACTACGATGTCGTGAGGACATCGGAGAGCTCTCTGTCATTCGTCGTCGCAGATGTCTCTGGACACGGCGCGCCGGCCGCGGTCGTGATGGCCATGAGCAAGACCGCTTTCAGGCTGTTGCTCTCCCAGATGAATTCTTTGGATAGCATGTTCCCGGTGTTCAACAACTTCCTCTGCGACAACCTCGCGCCCGACATGTTCGTCACCGCGATGGGTGGAATAATTGACACCACCAACGGTGAGATTAGATACACTTCCGCAGGCCATAATCCCGCCATCATCGCGCGAGCTGAAACAAAGACATGCGAGTTGCTGGATGAGCACGATATGTTGTTGGGCGTCCTTCCAGACCAACAATTCACGACGTCAACATGCCGGTTCTCCAGGGGAGACAAACTCATTGTCTATACCGATGGCATTACCGAAGCAAAGGGGAATGGCGGGGAGGAGTTTGGTCTCCCGAGACTGATCGAGGCAATAAAAAAGGCATCCAACACTTCATCGGTCGATGTTGCCCGAAGCATTATTTCGGCAGTAACGATACACATGCAGGGGCAGCCGCCGCACGACGACATGACTTTGTTAATTTTCTCCTTTTAAGGGGCGAAGCGCAAAAAGCCACCAGCCGATTAGCGGAAGCAAGACCATCTATAGCTGGGAAATCACCCCGCTAAAGGGAGAGAGGCCAGAATCCTACCGTATGCCGATCAGCTCATAAAGCTGGACCGGCGTTGACCTTCCTTTGAGCGGTATGGCCTTTGTGGGCCGCAAGTCGAAGACCTTGTCGGATATCTTATTATAGGTGGAAGGGCCAACTAGTATCTGGTCCGGCTTGGCGGTGGTCTCGATCCTCTTCGCGGTATTGACCGGAGCTCCCAGAATTGTGTAGTCCATTCTCTTCAGACAGCCTATATCGCCCACCAAGACCTTTCCCGAATTGATTCCGATTTTGGCCTGGAATCTCATCTCCAGTGGCCTCCTGGCATTCAATTTGCTCAGGGCCTCGCGCATCTCGAGCGCGGTTAGAAGAGCTCTTTCCGGATCATCGTCGTGCGAAAAAGGCACGCCAAAGACAGCCAATATCTCATCGGCTATATACTTGTCCAACGTGCCCTCGCGCTTGAAGATGACCTCTGTCATTTCGCTGAAGTACTCATTCAGCATACTCCTGACTACCGCCGGCTCATGCCGATCGCAGAAAACTGTGAAGTCAGTGATGTCCGAGAACAGTATCGTCACGTACGCCTCATGGACCTCGAGAGCGTTCTCAGGCCTCTGCATTATCCTGTCTATTACCGCCGGGGAGTGGTATCTGGCCATCTGACGCCGGAAGTTCTCCTGTTCCCTGAGCTTGTCGTTCAGCTGGGCCTGACTAATGGCCATCGCCGCGTGCGCGCTGAGCGCTGTGATCATATCCAGATCGTCCTGGGTGAAACGCCTGAACTTCTCTGACGTATCGAGATAGATGAAGCCAAGCATATTGTCCAGATGAGAGACTGGCACGCACATCGCTGACCGGATGCCGAGCATTCTGATGCTCTCTTGCCTCTTCAAGCCGGGATCGAGCAGGGCATCTGTGATCAGCACTGCCTTCTTCTCCTTCAGAGCGATGCCCGCTATGCTCTTGCTTATGACAATTTTCTCGTGGGTTTTCTCGCCATCAACGTATCGGGCCTTCTTCGGAATCCACTCACCGGTTTCCTCATCGACGAAGACCATGACGCCGCGCTTCGCATCGACGTTCTCGAAGACGAGGTCCATGACAGTCTCCAGCAAATCGTCAAGGGAGACGGCAGATATGAGCGCCTTGCTTGCCTTATAGAGCACCGAAAGCATGCGAGTCCTCTTCGTCAGAAGAGAGACCTTGGGAGATTCCGCCGTCAATTCCTCGGGCAATCCCACTGCGCCCCCGGCTGCGAATGGCCGCATAATCTCTGCTACAGGTCGGAGTATGGTCTTCTGCATATCGATCGATGCATCGTTGTCTGTCAGCTCAATCAACGGGCTGGCATCGCCCGCGCTAAGGCTGGCTGATTTGAGGGCGAAATCACCTGTATCCGGCGCTGACATGCCGAGTCCCACGGGGACGAATTGCAGCTTATAGTTGCCGACGCCGATTATGTCATTGGGCGTCAGTGAGACCGTCTCCGCCCTGAGGCCATTTACATAAGTTCCGTTCTTGCTCTCGAGGTCAACAAGCTCGCACCTGCCGGTCTTATCGAGTTCCAGCCTGACGTGTCTTCGGGATATGTTGGTGCCGGGCAGCTCGATATCAACATTGAGCCTATTCCCCTCTATTCTTCGACCTATGACATTGCTGCCAATCGAAATGGAAAGCTCGGTCTTCGCAGAGCCCGGCTCCATTATCACCAGCTTCGCAGATGGCGACTTCTGAAACGTCGGGCTAGCCAATTGCTCTGTCACTTGGCGCCGGTTAAGCCCTTACATTTTGTATTTACCGAAATCCTCAGGCTCAAGGCTCTTGAGGATCTCGAGCAACTTATCGCTTTCGCTTATTTCCTGCGTCAGATCAACCACTGTAGTCTTCGTCAGGACCTCGTCACTCACATAAATCGGAGCGGAGCAGCGCAAGGCAAGTGCAATCGCATCGCTCGGACGTGAATCCACCCCAATGACGGTCTTCTTGCACTTCAGGTAAAGCGTCGCGTAGTAGGTGCTGTCCCTGAGATCGTTGATCTCTATTCTGAGTAGTTTCGCGCCCAGCTCCCCCAATGTATTCTTCAGCAGATCATGTGTCATTGGGCGGGGAGCCTGGATATGCTCCATAGCAACGAAAATCGCGTTCGCCTCAGCATGCCCCAGCCAGATCGGAATCATCCTTCTGTCCTCGAGATCAACCAAGAGCACGATGGGGCTCTGAGTCACGGGGTCAAGAGCTACTTTTCTCGGCTTGAACTCGATCACTTAAGACCTCTTATATTCTATTTTTAAAAGTTCTACTCTAATGGTAAAAAATAAGCCCGCAGCTGATGTTTGTCAATTACGATGGATTTCAACGCAATTGCTCCACGCCCGGAATCGACTCTGAATTCCCACGAGACTACCCATGACATCGGAGACAGTCCTCGCCTGTGTCGGGATGATGCATCCAGGGACCGTGACACAAGCGACACACATCCGGATTCAACGATGTGTGGTCTGCATCCTGGGGTAATGCCGCTGCGTGACCACGGTGGTCTTCTGTCCTATGACAGGTCCCGCACGCTTCCCCGGATACCGGGAAATGACAGGTCAGGCAATGGCCATATCCCGGAGGCCCCCATCCGGCATTATGTGAATTCGGCGTCGCCTGCTCATGGCACCGGTTACAGAAGTCGGTCCGATGGCAGGTCTCACATCTCTGCCGGTCCATGCCTGCCGAGACTCCGTGCCAGCGAAGCCGGAAGTGATTCGTGTGGTCATGGGGCGGATTGACCTCATGGCACGCCGAGCAGAATGAACCAGCGTGGCACATATCGCACCTGTTCTCGTAGGGAATGTCTCTACCCGACCGAACAATCTGGCCGTGAAGCTGCAGCCAGCTGCGCCGATGCGTAAGCGGCTCGAAGGTCTTTCCTATCCTGGTATGACAGATCGAGCAATCGCTCCCGAGGTTCCGATGCCGGGCATGACAGCGGATGCAGTCATCCTTCGAGGGCATGAATCTCGGCGAGACGGAATCGCTGCCTGCAACATCCCCGTGACACTCTGCGCAAGTGACGCCTGCATCAGAATGCAGAGCATGTGAAAAGACCATGTCTTCAGTATAGATGTGCGCCTTGTACCATACGACTGAATCGCCCTTCAGACGAAAACTCATGAAGACCGAATACTGCGGATCGGATTTATGGCAGACCTCACAAATCGCCTGGACCGGCATCCCGGCATACTTGGATGTCTCGGTGGAACTGTGGCAGTTCTCGCATTTCAATCCCAGCGATTTCACATGCTTTGAGTGGCTGTATTGGGGCTCATTGTCATTGCCCAGCCTTATGAATACAGCACAACCTATGAACACCAGCAGGGAAAGTAAGAGGAGACCCGCCAGTAATCGAGGCCGCCATTTGACTCGAGCTCTCATCAGAACGTCACCCTCAATTCACCTCTGATACCATGATATTGCTCAGAATCGTCGTCCTCTATGTCGTAGATCATGCAAAGCGTCACTTTTTCGATAGGGCGGACCTTCACCTTCGCATAATAGGTCCTTACGTCATCCCTCTCCTCTTCGATGTTGTAGTCGAACTTGAAGAGCGAGTAGTCAGTCCCAAGCGACAGATCTACCATCTTACCCCACTCATATCCTATATCACCGCCAATCGTCCAGCTGTCTCCGCTTCTCCCGCGAGAGTCCCATCGAGATGCGTTGACGGACAAGCTCAATTCTTCCAGCGGAGCTCCCCGGAGCGATATACCGACGAAATACCGCCGGAATTCGTGGTTGAATTTTGACTCGTCCATTGTGTCCTTGAGCTTGCGAAGGTCCAAGCCAGCTTCCAACATTAGGAATTCACCCAGCCCCTTATGGAGCAATAATCTAGCCTGCGAGAATGGCTGGAGCACCCTTAGTGATGAGTAGAACGTGTCGAATTCTGTCGCATGCTCATCCCTTTCCTCGAGGAGCTGATAGTAAGATGCTTGAACGCTGAAATCCTGAGACGGCTCCCAATAAGTCACACGGGCCAAAACGTCGCCGTCTGAATCGGAGAGACTGGTGTATCTCGCGTGCAGGCTGACTTTGCTGCCGAAGCTATGCCACAGTGAGAATGCGAACTGGTCATCCTCCCACTCACCTTCGCTAGCCCTATCCTCAATGTGCAGAAATGAAGCCCGCAATTTCCCCCCCGGCCAAGGCCTGGCCTCTGCGGATGCACCGATCAGGGAATCCCCGGCGGAGGGTGATTCATAGGGGTGTACCGGAATGCCTCCGAATAGATGGAACTCGAGAGACTTGAGGGACTCGAACCGGCTCGTTCGCAGGCTGCCCCCGTCGAAAACCACAGTCTGTGGAGCCGTGTAGATCGCCTGCCTTCCTATCCTGATCGTCTCGATCCGATTGAGCCTGTGGAAATCGACATAGCCGTAATAGAGCCGCATCTCACGCCGGAACTCATAGTCACGATGGCCGATGTTGACCTTGCCGGAGAGTCCTCTCGTGCGGTCTATCCCGCCGAAGACGTAGTACTCGGTCTCCTCCCTGCGGCGAAGAACGTCGGTCTTCGAACGGCCATAAACGTGCGCCGATACCCTATTACGGTAGGGATCTCCGACATCGAGACTGAGATAGGTGTAGCTGTCTAAGTCGTTCTCTTTGTCAGTGAATCGCCATCGAGACCCTGCGGAATAGAAACCGTGAACCGGAAGGTCACGAATGGCAAGCTCCGCTTCCTTGGCCTGCAATTCGGATGGATGGCCCTCATCCTGCTCGGTCGCAAGGCACAGCCCACAACAAAAGAGAATTAGAATGGATGCGATGACGCTGACTCTTTTTTGACTGGTCATCTTCATGTCGATCTCAGTGAGAAAATCTGCTCTACCTGAGGCGGCGAATTCCTGCTAAATATCGGCTAAAATGTGCAGTCAGGTCCCAATTGCCTGATGAGCTTAGACATTCATTCTGTTATTATTTGTAGCATGTTAGAGAAAAAGACGCAGCTGATTCATCTTTCAATTGAGCGGTTTTTGAGATGAGCGAGGTCGCAGGGCCGCAACGAGAGTGCCTTGCCGGATAACCGGATAATTGACAATCCGCTCCCCTCACAATAGACTGAGTCTCGGATTTGGATAGAATTCTTTCTGTGCCACTTAGTAATCGAGAATGCTCGCATGCCGGGACTACCATTCAACATAGATGACCTGACTAACCTGTGCTCGATAGAAGGCAATAGGGTAGAATTCAAGGCCACTTGGGACTCGCGGGTCAAATCCGACGTTATCCGATCTGTCTCCGCGTTCGCAAATGACCTCCTGAATATGAACGGAGGGTATATCATACTCGGGATCGAAGAGAAGGATGGCCGGCCTATTCTCCCTCCAAGGGGCCTCGATGCCTGCGACATGGACAATATTCAGCGAACGCTGACCGGCGAGTGCAAGGGGAAGATCAGCCCTGAATACCTGCCCGTTCTATTTCCTGAGATTTATCAAAATCGGCCAATTTTAGTCATTTGGGCTCCTGGAGGAGACAATAGACCATATCAGGCGCCCTCCAGAAATGATGAAAAGACGCGAGCATTTCACGTCAGGCACGGCTCCAGCACGATTGAGGCAAGAGGGGATCTTCTAAGGCAGCTGTTGGAAATGACAGCGAAGGTACCGTTCGATGATCGCAGGGCGTTGGGAGCGACAATCGCAGACATCTCACCTAGCCATGTCCACCGTTTTCTGGAGAACGTCAGAAGCGATCTCGTCTCTGCGTCTCCGCCTATTCCTGCGGATGAACTCTACCGAAAATTGCGAATAACGACTCGCATAAACGATCACGAAGTCCCGCGGAATGTCGGACTCATTTGCTTCAGCGACGACCCGGATAGGTTCCTGCGAGGTGCCAGGATTGAGATCGCTCATTTCTCCGACGACGCAGGGGGAAATCTCATTGAAGAGAAGACAATCAAGGGCCCAGCATAAGACCAGGTTAAGATGATAATACAGCACCTTCAATCCTTAGTAGATGTGCTTATAAGGAAGGTCCCCGGTCAAGCGGAGGTGGATAGGACCGTTGCCTTCCCCTATGAGGCGATGGAAGAGGCCGTTGTGAATGCGGTCTATCATAGAAGCTACGAGCATTCATCGGAACCCATTAAAGTCTTCCTGTATCCATCATGTCTGAAGATCACTAGCTATCCCGGGCCAGTGTCCGGACTGGAGAGAGAACACTTCCAGGGCGAGGCAAGTCTCCCACAGGTCCCAGCCCGAAATAGGCGCATCGGGGAGCTATTGAGAGAACTTCGGCTGGCTGAAATGCGATATACTGGCATCGCGAAGACACGACGCAAGATGGAAGAGAATGGGTCCCCGGAGCCAATATTCGAGTTTGATGCGAATAGGACATACTTCACCGTCGTTCTGCCCGCTCATCCTGGGTATAGTATAATCAATGCAATTCGACAAAGCGCCTACTTGTGGGCGGTTGGGGAGCAATCCGACGCGATTGCTCATCTCGAAAGGGCCCTTGAAAGGCAGCCCCAATCGGGGGCGCTCGCGGCCCAATTGATAGAATATCTTGGAAAGGCGGATGAGCTTGGAAAGGCCGAGAAGGTTCTGGAGAAGTTCCGGGCTCAGCCCAGAAAGGCGCAAGAGACACTCCCCTACTTACGTTTGATTAGCGCTTTTTTTGATCACGAGCAGGGTGATGCTGCCCGTAGAGTTATCCAGCTGATGCCGAGAACACTGGACCAGCGCGATAGCGCGGAGGCCGCCATCGTGATGAAACGGGCGCACAAACTGAAGGAAGCTCACCGGCTGTTCAATGATAGCTATGAACTTATGAAGGACGATGCTAGATTCGTGCACGAGTTCGCACAGACCAAGATCACCCTCGCGGCAAACAGAAACCAGCCCCGGGATGCCAGGAAAAGGCTCTGGAAAGAAGCGGAGGAACTCCTGCGACGGGCAATTCAGCTGACGGATGACCCAATTCGTCTGGCTTGGTGTTGGGCCGATCTATCGCGGGCCCTATCTGCTCTTGATCGGCCGGAATCGGAAGTAGAAGAAGCTTATGTGAGAGCCATTGGATTGGCCCCGGATGAGGTCCGTTTTCGCACTTGGTACGAAAAGTGGAAATCTAAGCATCGGAAGTAGGTGTCAAAAAATCCCGAAGCAACTGCGACAACTCACAGGATATAATCCCCCAAATCATACAAGCGATAATCCTCCGTATTGCCAATCAGGTCAAATTAGATTCCAATTAGAGCGATGGCGGAACCAAAGACACATCTGATTCCAGTCTCCGTCATCAAGACGATCGACAAGCACCGCATGCTCGAGCGAGGTGAGAGGGTGCTCATCGCGCTCTCGGGCGGCCCCGATTCGGTAGCGCTCGCTCACATCCTGAAGCTCCATTCCGAGCGATACGGGATACACCTCCACCTGGCGTACTTGAACCACAATCTGAGGGGTGACGAGTCGATAGACGAGCAGCAATTCGTAGAGCGTGTGGCGAATGATCTGAAGCTGCCATTGGAGACCAGGGCCCTGATGCGCGATGAGGCGGCTGAGATCGCAGCCCGGTCGACGGAGGCGAGAGCAAGAGAGACCAGGCTCCAATTCTTGAGCGAGGCTGCAGAGAGAGTGGGGGCCTCGAAAATCGCGACCGGACACACCCTTGACGACCAGGTAGAGACGCTGATCATGCGGCTGTTCATTGGCACCGGTCCGGCCGGCTTCAGCGGGATCAGACCTGTTTCCGGGAAATTCATCAGGCCATTAATCGACACTCCCAAGAGCGACTTGCTCAATTTCCTCGAGGAGAATTCAATCGAATACATTCACGACTCGACGAATCGCTCTCTCAGATTTCTGCGCAACAAAGTGCGTCATGTTCTGTTGCCCAAGATCATCGAGACATTCGGCCCGGGTGCCCAGGATAGGTTGCTCTCCTTCTCGAATATCGTCTCGTCAGAGAGCGATTTCCTGGAGGGCATCGCCGAGAGAGCGTTGCGGGAAGCGGCTATCTCGGAGGGCGAGTCTCCCGCGCTTGATATTCTCGCCCTGAACCGTCTGGAGCCTGCAATTCGCAATCGCGTCTTAAGGCTAGCCCTTTCCGATGCTGGCTTCCCACCTCAGAGCATCACTTCGAGGCATATAGAGGCGGTTTCAGCGATCGCGCGGTCGAAGAATCCCAATGCGCGAACGAAATTACCGGGAGGTGTTTCCGTAGCCCGAAGAGACGATATTATCGTGATCGGCGAATCAGAGGCAAGTACCATGGGCAGCGTCGGATTTCGGCTTCAGATTTCCGTCCCAGGGGAGGCGGCCATATCCTCTCTCGGAAGGACTGTGTCCATTCAACAAGTTGATCCTCCGATCTCAGTAATACCCTCAGATAGCTCCAAAGCATTGCTCGATGCTGGCTTTTGCCTCAAATGCGGATACTCTCTGCTGATAAGAAATCCCGAGGAGGATGACCGATTCACCCCGCTCGGGATGGATCGAGAGATGTCTATCATCGAATTTCTGAAAAAGCAGGGTCTGCGGCGAGATGGGAGGATGTGTCAGCCTGTTCTTGCCAGGCCAGACGGCGAATTGCTGTGGGTGATCGGTGTGAGAATCGCAGAGCAGGCGAAGATGAAAGATGGAGAGAGGCCCGGCCTATTGTGCTCGCTTGGCGAGGCTGTCTAGCCCGCGTTCCTCGCCGGAATCGGCAACGGGAAGCTCTCCGGATATCTGCGAATCAGTTCGTGCTTGATCTGCTGGTGGATATCTTCCTTGTTTCGCCGCCCATTGACAACAAAAAACCGGTCCGGATTGCGGTCGGCGAGTATCTGGTATCCCTTCCTGACCTGCCTGTGGAAGTGGAGCGATTCGCTCTCGAGCCGGTCTTTGCCGCATCCGAGCAAAGTCAGCGCTCTTGATGATATTCTATTCAATCCGACTTCGGGATCGGTGTCGAGTAGCACAGTAAGGTGAGGCATACACCCATTCGTTGCGCTTCTGTTCAGACGCTCGATGAGCGATATATCCAGCCCGCGTGCGTAACCCTGGTACGCAACGGTCGAATCGACATACCTGTCGGATATGACCACGGTGTGGTGGTCCAACGCGGGCGCGATAACCTCCTTGACGAGCTGTGCCCTTGCGGCGGCATATAGGAATAGCTCGGAAAGAGGGCAGCAAGGAGCATCGGAATGCTCGAGTAGTATCGGGCGAAGTCTATCGCCCAAGGCCGTGCCTCCGGGCTCACGGGTCTTCAACACCGAGATCCTCATCTCCACCAGGTAGTTATGCAGCATCTCGACCTGTGTGGTCTTTCCCGAACCTTCAACGCCCTCAAAGCTAATGAAAAGTCTCAATAGATCGCCTCCCAGAAGATTCCCCATATATCCAACAAGCCATAGTCAATATGGCCAACGCCCACCCGGATGTCAAGCTCTCGGCTGAGCCATGCGCTGTTCGCCAGAACGGACTTGATTATTGCCGCCCCTCGCAATAACCTCTTGAACGGGTCTCAGCACGTAATTTGACCTGGATGAGTAAGTGTCAACCACGCAAATTAGGGAGGCATTAGGATGGAGGTTTATGAGGCGATAAAAACAAGGCAGAGCGTCCGGGCTTATAAGCCGGACAAGGTAGATAAGAACGTCTTGATGCGAGTTCTGGAGGCGGCACGGCTCGCACCCTCCGCAAGTAATCGCCAGGAATGGCGTTTTGTCGTGGTCACAGACGATGAGCTGCGGCAAAAAATGATGGAGGTCGCAAGCAACCAGAAATTCGTCGGACATGCACCGGTAGTGATTGCATGTTGCGCAAAGACCGATGGCTACCTTATGAGATGCGGACAGCAGTGCTATCCGATCGACGTGGCAATCGCCATCGACCACATCACGCTCGCGGCTGTTGCGGAAGGACTGGGAACCTGCTGGATCGGGTCTTTCTATGAGGACAAGGCGAAGGCACTACTGGGGATACCCAAAGGGATCCGAGTCGTGGAGCTCCTCACATTGGGCTACCCGGCCGAAGCTCCGAGAGATAAGACCAGGCTCGCGATGAAAGAAATCGTCTGCTGGGAGAAGTGGGCGCTGTAGCGGCTTCGAAGTGGCCCCCAATCTCGTCGAACATGGGGATTGGAGAAGCGGGCGACTCCTGAGATTCAGAGAAGAGGCCCGATGAATCGCATATTCCGACGCCGAACAATCGCGAATCGCTACGAGCCGGCCGCATTCGCCCCATTCGCCATCATCCCCCCTTCGATTGAGACTCCTGCCATGAACACTTGAAATACTCGGAGGCCGTGATACGTTGCGTTCGCCCAGAAGTGCATGGAGTCAAATTACTAATCAAATTTCCCGAATATGATGGGGACGACATTGGGAGTGTTCAGATCTTGCTTGTAGGCATCGATGTTGGCTCAGTGGCAGTCAAAGCTGTCCTGATGGACAGCAATCGCAGTATTGTCGAACATCACTATAAACGTATCAAGGGCCGACCTATACGAATGGTCGGCAATATCCTCAAGGATATTCTCGCCCGACATGACCGCTCCAAAATAAGAACGGTCTGTGCGACTGGCGCCGGTGGCCGGCTCATCGCTGAGCTCCTCAACGGCATCTTCGTCAATGAGGTGATTGCACAATACCTCGCAGGACTCCAATTCAATAAAGATGTCAGGACAATAATCGATATTGGCGGCGAGGACTCCAAACTCATGCTTCTCGGCAAGGACAAGGCGACCGGCGAGGTTCTGGTTCAGGACTTCGAGATGAATACGGTCTGCGCCGCGGGGACAGGCTCATTCCTTGACCAGCAGGCATCTCGCCTGGGTGTATCGATCGAGGATGAGTTTTCGAGGCTTGCCCTGAAGTCGGAGACGCCTCCGCGCATAGCCGGCAGGTGCAGTGTCTTCGCCAAGACGGATATGATCCACCTTCAGCAGGAAGGGACTCCGGTGCACGACATTGTCGGGGGGCTGTGCTATGCGATGGCGCGCAGCTTCAAAAGCAATGTCGTGAAGGGCGCCAAAATGAGACCTCTCGTGTCATTTCAGGGGGGTGTCGCATCAAATGAGGCGCTGGTCAAGGCCCTGAAAGAGATACTCGGGCTGAGCGACGGCGAGATGCTCGTCCACGAGCTTCACAGCGTGGCAGGGGCGATTGGAGCCTGTCTGCACTATCTCAAGTCGAAAGATATGCCGGAGCGATATTTCAAAGGACTGGACAGACTCGAGGCCTTCCTCGAAGCCCCATCCGGCGAGCAGAAAAGCCTGCCAATCCTGTCACTCAAGGACGTATCCCTCCCGACCGAAAACGTGAAACACTGCGACGACGATACTCCAGTCAAGGTCTATATCGGTATAGACGTCGGATCGATTAGCACGAATGTGGTAGCAATCGATGACGACCTGAATCTACTCGCGAAGTGCTACCTCATGACCGCTGGCAGGCCGATAGACGCTGTCGCGACTGGCCTATCGGAAGTGCGAGAGCAGCTCCCCGGAGAAGTCGAAGTCGCGGGGGTCGGGACGACCGGCTCGGGCCGATACATGACAGGGGAGCTCGTCGGAGCGGACGTCGTAAGAAATGAGATAACCGCACAGGCAACAGCGGCGGCGGTAATCGATCCCAACGTCGATACCATCTTCGAGATCGGCGGCCAGGACTCCAAATACATAGGACTCGAAAACGGGGTCGTTGTTGACTTCGAGATGAACAAGGTGTGCGCCGCCGGGACCGGCTCCTTTCTGGAGGAGCAAGCCGAGAAGCTAGGCGTAAGTATCAAGAAGGAGTTTGCCAATGAGGCGCTGGGCTCGAAGAATCCGGTCAGGCTCGGTGAGCGATGCACCGTGTTCATGGAGTCGAGTGTTACGCACTTCCAGCAGGAGGGTGCGAAGCGAGAAGACCTTCTCGCGGGACTCGCCTATTCGATCGTCTATAACTACCTGAACCGTGTGGTCGGGACCAAGAAAATCGGCAAAAATATATTCTTCCAGGGCGGAGTAGCATTCAATCACTCCGTCTGCGCGGCCTTCAGTTCGGTCACTGGCCGCAAGATCACCGTCCCCCCGAACCACGAGGTCACAGGCGCCATCGGCGCTGCTGTCCTCGCAAAGGAGGCAATGAAGGGCAAGGGAGAGAGCAAATTCAAGGGCTTTAACCTGAAGGACAGGAGTTGGGAGCTAGAGACCTTCGAGTGCCATGATTGCCCCAATATCTGCGAGGTCCGAAAGGTCACCCTACAGGGCGAGCCTCCGATATTCTATGGCTCCCGTTGCGAGAAATTCGACGTGCGGAAGAAGAGCGAGAAGGCTGCGAACAAGATACCGGACCTCTTCGCGGAGCGCGATGAGCTTCTGATGCGATGGCAGCCGAAGCCGAAGGGCGATTCATCGAAGCCCAGCATGACGGTTGGCATCCCGAGAGCACTGCTATTCTTCGAGCTGTTTCCGATGTGGGCGACCTATCTCGATTCGCTCGGGATTGAAGTGGTCCTCTCTGCCAAGACGAACAAGCACGTAATCCACGAGGGCGTCGAGGCAGTGAAATCCGAGACCTGCTTCCCGGTCAAGGTAATGCACGGACACGTCCTCGATCTTTTGAAGAAAGGTGTTGACAAGGTATTCCTGCCCAGCGTGATCAACATGCCGAAGGAGACCGAGGGCTTCGTCAATTACTTCAATTGCCCGCTCGTCCAGTCAATCCCGTACACGATCGGCTGCGGCATAGACAAGTTGGGAAGGGAGCGCATCCTGAGCCCGATTCTCTATATGCAGCGTGGCAGGAAGGACACGATCCGCAGGCTGGTCAAATTCGCACAGGAACACCTAGGGGCGTCGAAGTCGGCTGCTCTTGCGGCGGCCGAGGCCGCAATTGATGCTCAGCAGGAGTTCAAGCGCGGAGAGGCGGAACTCGTGAAAAGGGCCGAGAAGCTGATCGGGGAGCACAAACTCGCAGTCGTCATACTCGGTCGGCCCTACAACACAAATGATCCGTTCGTGAACCTGAACCTCCCGAAGAAGCTCCGTGAGCTCGACGTGCTCCCCGTCCCGATGGCGCTCGTCAAGCCCGACATAGAGGTGACTTTGAAGGAGCACGGCAATATGTACTGGCGCTACGGGCAGCGGATACTCGGCACTGCCGTCTCCATAGCAAAGAATCCAAAGCTATACGGTCTATATATTACGAACTTCGGGTGCGGCCCCGACTCGTTCATCTCGCAGTTCTTCAGCGAGATAATGGACGAAAAGCCCTTCCTCCAGATCGAGATCGACGAGCACAGCGCGGACGTCGGTGCGATAACGCGCTGCGAGGCGTTCCTGGACAGCATCGCCGGCAAGAAACACAAGGCATCCGTCGAGCCGAGGCTGGTCGAGAGCCGTTACAGCGGTAGGACGCGAGGCGTCAAGAACAGGACTCTCTACGTCCCGAGCATGAGCGACCACGCCTATCCATTCTGTGCCGCGCTTCAGCGCTACGGCATAGACGCCCAGGTCATACCCGAGGCGGACGAGGAGAGCCTGGAGCTCGGGCGACGCCACACGACCGGCAGGGAGTGCTTCCCCTGCATAGTAACGACCGGCGACATGGTGAAGCTCTGCCAGAGCAAGGGATTTGATCGCAAGAAGGCGATGTTCATGATGCCCACGACATCGGGACCATGCCGATTCGGCCAATACAACCACGTGCAAAAGATGGTCCTCGAAAACATAGGCTTCTCGGATATTCCGGTGCTCGCACCGGACCAGGACCGGGCAGACAACTTCCACCAGACTCTGAAGGACGTGCCGCTGACTTTCTACCTGCACGGCTACCAGGGTATGGTCGGCGTGGACTACATCGAGCGGCTCGCGAGGCGAATCAGGCCCTATGAGCGAATAAAAGGCCGAACGGACGAAGTCTATGACTACAGCCTGAAGGAGATCACCGAGGCCACAAAGGCCGGTGATGTCCTCAACACCTTGAAAAAATGCGCCGCTCTCTTCAGCAAGATCGAGTGGGATAAGACCCAGTCAAGGCCAAGAATCGGCCTGGTCGGCGAGATATACGTGCGCTCCCACAGGTTCAGCAACCGGGACCTGGTCAAGCGGCTCGAGGCTTTGGGCGCGGAGGTATGGAGGCCAACCTTCGCAGAGTGGCTCTACTACCTCACCTACATCCACGGGCGGGATGCAGCGAGCCAGGGCAAATGGACCCGCGCGGCGAGGCTTCGGGTGATACACAAACTGCAGCATGTTGGCGAGCGGGCGGTCAAGAAGGCGATCGCGGATTCCGTCAGAATCTACGAGGACGAAACGGTCCTGCATGCGATCCACGCCGCGGTCCCCTACATCGATGTGTCGTTCCACGGTGAGGCGGTCCTCTCTATCGGGAAGATGATCGAGTATATCGATAACGGTGCGACGGGGGTAATCAACATCATGCCGTTCGGGTGCCTTCCGGGGACGATCGTCACCGCCATGCTGAAGAAGCTGCACGACGACTTCGATGGGATACCTGCGCTCTCGATCAACTACGATGGACTCGAGGACCCGGCCGAACAGACCCGCCTGGAGGCGTTCGTGCACCAGGCCAAGCAACGAGCTGAGCGGATGTCTGCACGCGGCGAGAAGCCGAAATACTGATGGGCCAGGCATCCGGGCAGGGAATGCGGACGCTGTGCCTCTGGGGGGCATTGCTCGGCATCATCCTACTCGTCCCCCATCTCCGTCCAGCGGCCATATTCCTGCTCCCCGGAATACTGACCCTCGCTCTTCCCGGGGCATCCACAAAGCAGCCAATCTGCGTGCTCGCGGAGTCAATTGCCACGTCGGTCGCGTTCTGGGTAATCGGAGTCTGGGTCGTCTCCGCGTTAGGATTAGGCCTCGAGATGCTCTTCTGGATCGTGGCGCCTGTATCAGCGTTCTTTTGGCTCATCATCGTTGCCCGAAAGCAGGACCTTCCCACCGTCATCCCCGACTGCCCGATAATGATCGTCGCCATCGTCCTCGCGTTGGTCCTGACGGTTGCGCCGTTCATCCTCACAATCGCCCCGCCCGGGGCGGACATGAGCATGCACGGCTACGTGACCAGGATGGTAGTGGAGGCTGATGGAGTGCCGGAGACATACGAGCCTTACTTGCCGATAGAGAAATTCGGCGCCTATTCAATCGGGTTCCACACGCTCGCTGCGCTGATACAAATGACCTCAGGGGAGCTCCTTCAACTCCATCGAGCAGTCCTGCTCATGGATTGCCTGGTCTATTTTCTCTTCTTTATATTCCTGCTCGGCCTGCTCAGGCACCGATTCACTGCGGCGGTCGCCTCCCTCTGCGCGTGCCTCGGCCTATTTTTGACGAGAAGCCCCCAGCATTTCCTTGCCTGGGGGGGCACACCAACGATCCTCTCCATCGGGCTGATCGCGTGCGCGCTCCCCATGCTGAAGAAGCCGCTCAGCCAGAACCGCTCGACGATCATCCTGTCCGCAGCATGGCTCGCCGCGGCGTTCCTCTGCCACCCCTTGCCAGTGATCATCCTCGGGACCATCTACCTCCCCTACGCCGGCTATTCGATCGCAAGGTCGATGAGGAGGCGGAGCCTCGAGAAACTCCTGCTCCGATACTTCGCCGTCATAGCGATAGGGGTCCTGTGCACCGCAATATTTGTCTCGAAATTCGAGAACCGCACCTCTGACGATGAGAAGGAGTGGATCCGCGTCTGGGACTCGGTCGTCCAGGAGCGGTGGAACGGAACGATATGGAACGCGCCCATCACGCTGCCGAAGCACCTCGCGGAATACTCGCTCGGACTGCTTATCCTGCCGCTCGGATTCGCGATGCTGATCGCAGCATTCTCCGGCGATAGGTCCGAGAGAACGAACCTCTATTTCATCCTCGCGATAGCCGGCATTGTCGTGAATGCGAAATACCAGTTGCTTCCGAAGTCGATTTACCTGTTCCCGGACCGGGCCGATGCGATGCTCCCGCTCTTCGCTGCCCCGCTTGTCGGCTCGCTGATCGAGAGGACGAAGCGCTCCCTCGAGCCGGTCTTCGGGGAGAGTCATCTCAAAAAAGCCGGGATAATGGGCCTTCTCATACTCGTGCTGTTCTTCGCGGCCGGAAGTTATTTCTACTACCTGCGTCCCGCCCTAAGAGAAGCGAATGTGACCGAAGACGACATGCAGGCATTCGAGTGGATCAGGGAGAATGCAAGGCCCGACGCACACATCGCAAACAATTATTCCGACGCTGGCATATTCATCCCGATGATGACCCGCCGCAGCGTCTCGGTACCACACGTCAACATAGTCAACTGGTCCGAGACCAAGCTGAAGCTCGCATCAAAGCCCGCGGATTACATCTATATCGGGGCGAAGTCGGTCTATCCATTTCCGTTCGAGTGGTCTCCGTCGGGCGTGCAGACATTGAAGCCGAGGCCGAAACTGGTCTTTCAGAGTGGAAATGCCCGGCTATACGAGCTCGACAGATCGCTTTCGGAGAGCATATCAGCGGAATTCCTGAAGCTGGTTGCAGGAGAGGCTGAGGTGCGGGGCAGGATCCGGACGCTGAGCCCACAGCAGGGGGAGGTCGTCGATGGCCGTCACATCGTCCTCGAGTGGGACATATCCGGTTGCGACCTCTTCAACGTCCAGCTGGCGCTGACCCCGAACTTCGACAACCCGCTCCCGATCTACAACTCCTTCCCCGCCCTGCAACTTGCCGATGGCTCCTACGACATCACTTCGCTCGCCCCGCTCATGCCGCTCGATATCCCAATCTATTGGCGAGTAAGAGGCCTCTCCCCCGATGGGCGCCTCCACCAATCGCAGCTCCGCCACTTCTTCAAGGCCCCTTAAAAGCAGACACCCGGGCCTATGGACTGCGGTGGCTTGACACCGCTCTGATTCATGGCTGCCCGAGTCAAATAAGTGCGGTCCCCCATGCGGATCGCTCCCCAATTTCCCGTCAAATTTGCGGCCCCGCCCCTTATGGCCCATTATCGCGATATTTCTGCCTAATTTGGGTATTTTATTATAATGGGTGGATTCTGTCCAAAATGGTGCTTGACAATGCTCGGTCTATCGGTCATATTCCGTTTCAGAGTACCCAACCCTTAGATTCGAGGAATGATGGTATGTTTCTCAAATGGCCCTGAAGGGACGCTTCCGGCAGCACCTTATTGCGCAATCGGAAATCTTAGGAGGAATTCTATGTCATCCCATTTTATCCGCGGGTTAGTCTTCTTCTTAACAACGCTTCTGCTCTCAACAACCACTTCATTCGCCCTCGACTACTACGTCGATGGAGCCAACGGCGACAATGATAACTCCGGCCTCAGCGCCGATGACGCGTGGAAGACAATCACCTATGCGCTGGAACAGGCGACCGCGACCGAGGAGGATCCAGCTAACATCAACATCGCCGCTGGAACCTACGCTGCCTCAACCAACGGGGAGACTTTCCCGCTTATAATGATTGGGCATGTTCGACTTCTGGGCCCAGGTCCAGACGCATGCATTCTGGATGCCGAGTATAACGCCAATCACATTATGATTTGCCAGTCTGTTGTGGACGTTCAGGTGAGATGTATTAGTCTGCTGCATTCATACGCGCTCGGTGACGCCTATTCTGAAGACGGAGGCTGTCCCATAATCTGCGATCGCTCGTCCCTTGAACTGGAAGATTGCTTAATTGCTGAAAACTCCGCCATGCGTAGAGAAGATGCCGGCGCGATTCTCTGCACGGATTCGCGCCTGAGCCTGGATTCCTGCGTTATCCGAGATAATCTAGCGGGAATCCGTGGCGGACCGAGCGGTATTATCTCTTCTTGCGGCGTTCGGTGTGAGCATTCGATATTCGCTGCGAGATCATGCAGTATTCATGGCAATAAGGAATTACCAGTTGGCGGATTCTTCAGTGATGTTCTGTCTTTTACGACCTGCGAACTCTCGCTCTTCGACTGCCGTGTATTTGACAACACAAGTGGGAGGATAGTCCTCATCACTCTGTCGAGCGCGGATGTAGCCTCGTGCGAGATCAGCGGCAACTCCGGCGGCGTCTTCGCCTACGGGAGCCAGCTCACGATTCAATCCTGCTTCCTCGAGGACAATGTTGGGGACGCCACTTTGAACTGCCAGCCGGATTGCGAAGCGGAGATCACTGACTGCGTTATACGGGGCAACACTCGAGGTAACGGCGCGTACGGGGAGAGCTGTGTCCTATGCTGCAATTCGAGAATGCACATTCGTAGATGTGTGATCGCTGAGAATAGCGCACACGATGGCGCAATAGAGTACGTATTCGAAAACGACTCATACTATAGCAGTGCTCTTCCCGAAATAGAGCCAAATGGCCTCGCCGATGACTCCGCACAGTCCTTCGGGCTGTCTATTGAGGATTGTCTGATATACGGTAACCAGTCATGCTATGGTGGCCCGATAATGAACTATAGAAGCCAGGGCATGCTCCCGATAGCGCGCGCTAATCGGATATACATGGAGACGGAAGAGGACTACATGGTCTCGGTCGAGCGCTGCACGATCGTGGGCAATCGAGCATTCGAGGCCCACGCGGATAGCCTATACATATTCCCCTATGTCTCATCTGCTCTATTCGAGGACAATATCATCGCTGACAACGACGGCGGCATGCCCCCCGAAGCCAATGACAACGTGGTCCGCAACTGCTGCCTGCAGGAGGAATATGACGGCGAGGGCAACTTCGTCGCGGACCCGCTATTCGCTTCTGGGCCTCTCGGCGACTACTACCTGTCTTGCGTCGGGGCGGGGCAGCAAGCGGATAGCCCATGCATCGACGCTGGTTCGACGAGCGCGGTCGAGGCCGGTCTTGCCTCGATGACAACCCGGACCGATGGCGAGTTCGACACCGGAACACTCGACATTGGTTACCACTACTCAGCAACGCCGCCGACCATCGGCTGCCAAGTCTCTGACGGGACCGATGCGCTCGACGCGCAGCCCCTCCTTTCCGGTGATCCGCTGGTCGCGTCATTCAGCGTAGAGAACGCCGGCCTCCCGCTCTGGGTCGATATCTATGCCGGCTTCATCCTCCCCGATGGCACCATCCTCCTAGTTACGCCGAACTGCTTCAGCACCGAGTTCGCGCCCCTCTTCGAGACGATTCACCTCCCCGCTGGCTACACCTCGGACGACATCAAGGTATTCGACGCCCTCATCCCAGATGGCCTCCCGGATGGCACCTACACCTTCGCCGCAGCGCTATCGTTGACGGGCAGTTTCCGACCGATAGGCGATATCGCCGCGTGTCAGTTCGCGGTCGCGAATTGACCGCGGCGGGGATAAAGGACAAAGGATAAGGGATAAAGGGGAAGGGGGGAGGCTATTGACTGGTGCGGCAATTAAGAGCTTCGAGGACTTGCGTGTTTGGCGGCAGGGAATTGAGCTAGCCTGACTTTCCTAGTTATTGATTTGATGGATTTTCATTGAGGCTGTTATAGGTGGATTTGGATTTGGTGGGTGTATTACCTAT
>JAFGIT010000022.1 GCA_016929465.1 Candidatus Coatesiibacteriota bacterium
GACGACCTTGACGCCCGGGCTTGTGCCGACGACCTGGATCGCAGCGCGAAGCACGCTGCCTGTGCTGTGACAGGCGCCGGTGACCATTCCGTCGGCGAGGCCTTTCTTTATCATCATCGAGCCGAAATAAAGGGTGCCGAGGTCATCGTCGGTCAGCAACTTCTTCGCCTCTTCCACGGTCAGGCCCTTGTGCTTCCGAATCTCGTGAAATTCATTCGCGAATTCATCGACCTTATCGCTCTTCTTGATGTCAACGATCGTAACGCCGGAGAAGTTGAGATTCTGCTTCCTCGCCTCGGCCAAAGTCTCCTCTTCAGGGCCTATGATCGACACGGAGCATATCTCCTCCCTGACAAGTGTTGCCGCGGCCTCGACCATACGTGGGTCGGGCCCCTCGCCGAGAACGATGTGCATCTTCTTCATTCTGGCGCTTCTCTTTAGTTGTTCAACTAGATCCATCTGAGTCCTCCTGAAAACTCTTCTCTGAAAATATTATGTTCTCTCGACATATTGCTTATTGTAGTAATTAGCCAGTCGCTCTTTGATCTTATGCCACCAATCGGGATTGTCCTTATACCACAGAACAGTCTGTTTTATGCCATCCTCGAATTCGATCTTGGGCGACCAGTTGAATTCCCTGCGGATCTTCTCACTCGCCACGAAATGCCTCAACACGTGACCGGGCCTATCGACCACGAACTGGATGAGCTCCTTCGGCTTCCCAAGCGTGCCGAGTATGCGGTCACACATCTCGAGAATCGTTACCTCGTGCCCAGAACTCACATTATAGACCTCACCGAATCGCTCCGCCTCGAGTATCAATAGCTCAATCGCCCGGCAGTGGTCCAGGACGTGTATCCAGTCGCGCTTGTTCGTGCCCTCGCCATATACCGGAAGCGGCTTGTCCTCGATGGCATTCGTCGCGAACAGCGGGATCATCTTCTCGGGGAGCTGACATGGGCCGTAGTTGTTCGAGCAGCGGGTAATAATGACTGGGACTTTGTGAGTAGCCCAGTATGAAAACGCGAGTCTGTCCGCTCCCGCCTTCGAGGCCGCGTAGGGGCTCTTGGGCATCAAAGGGCTCCTCTCGGTGCTGGCTTCTGTCAGTGAATCGCCATACACCTCGTCCGTCGATATGTGGATGAACTTGTCCACACCGTGCTGCTTCGCACACTCCAGCATCACGAAAGTCCCAAATACGTCGGTCGTGATGAACTCGCCTGCGTCCATAACGGAGCGGTCATTGTGCGTCTCCGCCGCGAAGTGCACAATGATGTTGGCCCATTTCACGAGCGGCTCGACGATTTCCCTGTCGGCGACATCGCCCTTCAGGAAGCGGTAATTTGGATTGTCCGCGAATTCGGTCGTGTTCTCGAGGTTGCCAGCGTACGTCAATTTATCCAGATTACATACATACCATTCAGGATGCGCGGTTAATATGTGCCGGATGAAATTCGAGCCGATGAATCCTGCTCCTCCAGTAACCAGGAGTCTCATTTCCTTATCAGCCATTATTGGTCCTTTCTACTCCAATCATACGGAATCTTGGAGCCGTGTGCGGGAAGACGGTATTCATCCGGGTCTTTGTAATCATAGACCTTGTCTGGGATGTTTATGATGATGCCTTCCTTCTCACTGACGCACTTGAAGCCGTGATATACCCCTTTCGGTATCACGAGCAGAATCGGATTGTGCTCGCCCATGAAGAACTCGTTGATCTCGCCCTTGGTTGAAGAACCATCGCGATCGTCGTATAGAACCACCTTCATCATCCCCGAGACAGCCGTGAAATGGTCGGTCTGGTGCTTGTGATAATGCCAGGCCTTGACGACACCCGGATAGCCGGTCGTCATATAAGCCTGCCCAAAATTCTCGAAAAGACCGTCGCCATCGTCGCTTCTAAGTATCTCCATCAGGCGTCCCCGCTCATCGGGGATTACCCTCAATTTCTTGACTTTCACACCCTCGATCATAAGACCTCCTTATTATTCGTTAATGCCCACAATACTATGGATACCGCGCTCGATTTGCAACTCGACTAACGACCGTGCTGAACGACAAATGTGGCAATTCCCCGGACAAGATGCGCTTGCCTCATCACTACCTAACTATTATTATTCATAAACATAATGCTTTTCCATCAAGATAATTCTCGCTCGCCTGAGGGGAGGAAATAATGTGAAGACCGAGAAAGCAGTCCTCCGGGCGCTGGTCATTCTGCTGATGTTCCTCGCTCTCGCATGCAGCACAAGCAAAATCACTCCCGAAAAGGCCCACGTCATATTCGAGGGCGCAGTTGACCTTTATACGGGTACCTGTGGCTGCGAAGATCGAATGGCGGCAAAGGAACTACTCCTAAAGGCATCTGGTGCTGGAAGTGCCCATGCAAGAATGTGGATTGCCAACCTGATTCGCCTTGGCGATTGCGGTTTCGAGAAGGACGTGAAAAAGGCAAAGCGGATGGCAAAGGAAGCCATCGATGAGATCCGATTTCCTGCATACAGCGGCGATCCCGAGTCTGCCTATCTGATGGGGACCGCATATTGTCGCAGTCTTGGGGTACCTAAGAACTACGACAAAGGTCTTGAATGGCTCGTCAAGGCAGCGGAAGCCGGTCACGCGGAGAGCATGAATCTTCTAGCATGCGCCCATGAACATGGCTGGTACGGGCTCAAGAAGGACTTTGAAAGGTCGTTCGAATGGCGTCTGAAAGCAGCCGAGGCGGGGCATGCGTATGCGATGGAATATGTCGCCTGAAGCTACCACCGAGGCCGGCGTGTCCGGCAGGATTGTGAGAAATCGCTCTATTGGCGTCGTAAGGCGGCCGCGACCGGCAGGCCACATTCGATTTACTTCCTTGGATACATGCACTATTGGGGCAAGTGCGCTGAGAAGGATTACGATGAAGCCATAAGGCTCTTTCGCTGGGCTGCATCGCTGAACGACAAAGACGGGATGTACTATCTCGGCAGGGCCTACGAAAAAGGCCATGGCGTTGAAAAATGCCGCGAAATTGCGATCGAATGGTACAAGAGATCGCTTGAGCGAGGCTGTGAAGAGGCGGAAGAAGCGCTGAAGAGGCTCGAAGCCGACGTTTGAACGCGCCGCATGACAACCTTCTGATGGGTGTTTAGCCCCGGAATAATCCCGCCCCGTCGCGCAGCTTCCGATTGCTGAGAATTCACTTGCCAGCGCTCATTATCCCTGAAACAATGCCCACCCAGAGATTTGAGCACCCCATTCTGCAAAATTTAAGGACCAAATATGACTGAGATAGTCTCTAATAATCTGCTGAAAGGCTACCGCGGGCTCGCAAAGGATGTCCTGACGGGGCTTGGGGCAAGGGTCTGGGCCGATGTCGAAGTAAAGACGACCAAGGGCGATTACGTCGGTCTCATTCTGCCACGCTCCGAGACTGCCGACGACCAGCACATGGTCTTGAAGCTCCGAACGGGCTATAACATCGGCGTGAACGTGAACACGATCACGGAGATCAAGGAAGTAGGCTACAAAGAGGCCCACTACAAGATACCCGAGAAGGAATTCCCAAGAGACCCGAACAAGCCGAACATTACGCTGCTCGGAACCGGCGGCACGATCGCATCACGTCTCGATTACAGAACCGGCGCGGTTATCCCCGCGTTCTCGCCTGGCGAGCTATACGGCGCGGTCCCCGAACTTGCGGATGTATGCAATCTCGAGACCATCAAGCTCTTCGGAATCTTCAGCGAGGACATGTCTCCCCTCCAGTGGACAACACTGGCGAAGGGCATAGGAGAGCAGATCAAAAAGGGCGTCGATGGAATCGTCATCGGCCACGGCACCGATACGATGCACCACACCAGCGCGATACTTAGCTACATGGTTCAGAAACCACCGGTCCCAATTATCCTGGTTGGATCTCAGCGTTCCAGCGACAGGCCATCCAGCGACGCCGCATTGAACCTGATCAACGCGACAAGGTCCGCGGCTTATGGTGACATAGCAGAGGTTCTTGTCTGCATGTTCGGCCCGACCTCCGATCAGTATTGCCTGCTTCATCGCGGCACTCGGGTGCGGAAGATGCACTCGAGCTACAGGAGCACATTCAGAACGCTGAGCGATAGCCCGGTGGGAAGGGTCTCCCCGACCGAATACGTGGTCCTGAAGGAGCATGTGAACAGGCGCCGCAAGGACCGGGAAGTGATAATCGACCCCGCGTTCGAGGAGAAGGTATCGATCGTCTATTACTACCCGAACATGAAGCCCGACATCATCGAATCATTGGTGGATAACGGCTATAAGGGGATCGTTATCGCTGGGACCGGTCTCGGCCACGTCAACAAGCCGCTATACGAACCCATCAGAGTTGCTTGCAACAAGGGAGTTCACGTATTCATGACGGTACAGACGCTGTGGGGTTACGTGCAGATGTTCGTCTATGAGACGGGCCGTGAACTGATGCAGCGTGGTATAGTGCCCGCCGCCAACATGCTCCCCGAGGCGGCATACATGAAGCTTTGCTGGGTCCTCGGGCACACGCTGGAGCGAGGTAAGGTCATCGAGATGATGCTGACGCCAATCGCCGACGAGATAACAGAGCGAGAGCCGCATGACGGCTACCTGGTGATGCAGGGCGGGCTTCCAGAAGTCCAGAAGATGCTCCAGCATCTCGCGAAGTAGAAGGCGTTCAAGTCCGACATATTCTCAGCATTGCTCTCAAATTGGGGCAACTCCGGGATGCGTTCCATATTTTGCTCTTTGCCTCGGCGTGCTATATTCAAGCCATTAGTGAATTGCACCCGAAACACTTGAGGTATCTATTGCATGGAATGC
Organism: Candidatus Coatesiibacteriota bacterium; assembly: GCA_016929465.1. GTDB lineage: Bacteria > B130-G9 > B130-G9 > B130-G9 > B130-G9 > JAFGIT01. Next base: position 4,816 of record JAFGIT010000022.1, read on the forward strand.
AAACAGAAGAAGAACTTGAAGATGTGCAACTGCACCTATCCGTGTGAAAAGAAGGGCCTTTGTTGCGAGTGTGTCGCCTATCACAGGAGAATGGGCGAGCTGCCGGCTTGTTACTTTCCAGACGACGTGGAGAAAACCTATGACCGTTCGATCGCGAGATTCATCGCGCTGCACAGGTGAAATGCCTTATGTATGCAGCAACTTGTAAGGAATCCTTACAGGTTCAAAGAGAAGGTGATGGAAAGCGATGCGCGAATGAATTCTATGTTTGAGGAAGTGGGGGCAAGGCTCCAGAGGATAGCATTGAGAAATAGGAGAGAGCGTGACTGAACAATCGAGACTTCTGAGGCAAATACCAGCAGTCGATGACCTACTGAACAGCCAGGGCGTATCGGCGCTATTCGAGCTCGCCGAGAGGTCCGTGGTGTCCGATTGCATTGGCACCGTGCTGCAGAGAGTTCGGGAATTCATCCTAGCCGGCCAGGATATCGGCAATTGGTTCATCGAGGCTGATGGGGAGCAACTCATCAGAGAGGACGCTCTCTACTCCGCGATCTCATGCAAGGTGAAGGAAGTCGTATCCCCTAGCCTCAGGCGAGTAGTGAATGCGACGGGTGTCATAATCCATACGAATCTCGGTCGCTCTGCTCTTCCCAAAGCCGCTTTGGATGCGGTGGTCAAGGCAGCATCCGGCTACTGCAACCTCGAATATGACCTGGTCGAGGGCAAGCGATCGAAGAGACACGAGCACATTGCCTCTTCGATAGCCGCAATCTGCGGCGCTGAGGACGCATTCGTCGTCAACAACAACGCCGCGGCGGTTCTCGTAAGCCTGAATACGCTTGCGAAAGGCGGAGAGGTGATCGTATCCCGCGGGGAACTCGTCGAGATCGGTGGAAGCTTCAGGATGCCGGACGTGATGGAGGCATCTGGCGCGGTCCTCCGGGAGGTCGGATCGACCAACAAGACCAAGCTCTCCGATTACGAGTCTGCTATCACGGATAGAACTACCCTTCTCTTGAAGGTCCACACCAGCAATTACCGCATCGTCGGTTTCACCCAGGATGTATCCGTCAAGGAACTCGTTGAATTGGGGGCAAAATACAACATTCCTGTGATGGTCGATCTTGGAAGCGGCCTGCTTCTCGACGAGAACTGCCTCCCGATGCCGGATGGCCTCGTGATGGACGAGCACATCGCACGGGACTTCATCCGCGACGGCGCGGATATTGTCGCCTTCAGCGCGGACAAGCTGCTTGGTTCATCCCAGGCCGGGATTGTTGTCGGCAAGTCGGACATGGTCCGGGCCATCGCCAAGAACCCTCTTTCAAGGGCGATCCGCATCGACAAGCTCTCGCTCGCCGCACTCGACGCGACGCTGAGATTATATTTAGCCTGGCCGACGAAATCATATCAGATGATACCGACGCTCGCGATGTTGACCAAGTCTCTCAATGAGATCAGCATCGAGGCGGAGGAGATCCGCTCTCGCCTCGCGTCGGTTGTTAGCAAAGAGTTCGGGCTGGGCGTCGAGCCAGGTTACTCGAAGGTCGGCGGCGGAACACTCCCCCTCCTCGATCTTCCGACCGTCCTGGTCGCAGTATCCCCGAAGACGATTTCGGCAGATGCCCTCTCGAAAATGCTTCGCTCTGCGGAAGTGCCTGTCATCTGCAGGATAGCGGATGATATGGTGCTGCTCGATCCAAGGACTATTCTCGATGATGATCTCGATGCGCTCGTCGAGGCATTCCGTAATCTCACCTAGAGCCAACGCGAATGACTGACGACCTCGGGCAAGAGCTCCCCCTGCACAACATCAGATTCGAGCCGCGCGTCGCCTCCATCTTGAAGGAGATCGCGAGCGTCGCGAGCGATAGCGGCATTCCGTGCTTTCTGGTCGGCGGCTGCATCAGGGATGCCATCTTGAATAGACCTGTGCTCGACATCGATATAGTGATCGATCAGATGAATAGCAGCGGCATCGATTCGGAGCGATTCGCCGTGCTTGCATCAGGCTCGTTGAAGGGTTCCCATCCAGTCTGCTTTGACCGGTTCGGGACTCATCATTTTGTGGTTAGCGGACGAGGTGGTAGGGTCGAAATCGAGATTGTCAGCGCTCCCCTGTCCGTCACCCACGATTTCGAAGTCGGGGACACGAGCGATGTGATGCGGCGCGACTTCACGGTCAACTCCTTGATGCTGGGGCTGAACGTCTCGAACTTCGGTCGCCTCTATGACCTGACAGGCTCTGGTCTGGAGGACACAAACAACCGGCTCCTGCGATGCCCTCTCAATCCATCTGAGACATTCACCGACGATCCGATCAGGATGCTCCGAGCAGTCCGGCTGTCATGCACGCTCGATTTTCGGGTCGATGGCTCCGCGAGGGATTTCATAAAGCAAAATCCCCAGCTGGTTGCCAATTCAGCTGCGGAGCGGCAGCGGAAAGAACTCGAACTGATCCTGCTCAGCGACAAGCCAGCTGAGGGCTTCAGGATGCTTCACGAGCTCGGCCTGCTACGCGTCATTATGCCTGGGTTCGACTCCATGGAAGGGACCATGCAGGACAAACGCTTCCACAGCGAGGACGTCCTGAACCACACCTTCTCGGTCCTTGCGAACGTTGAGCAAAAAGACCTGACCACCAGGCTCGCGGCCCTATTCCATGATACTGGGAAGCCTCTCGCGAAGAGACCGAAGGGGGAGAGGGTTGTCTTCTACGGGCATGAGCATATAGGGGCGGAAATGGCCTCTCGAATACTCCGCAGCCTCAAATTCCCCAATAGCATAGTCAAAGAAGTCGCAGGGCTCGTACGGAACCACATGATCAACTACTCGGAGGAGTGGACTGATGCCGCTATCAGACGCCTCATCAAGCGCATCGGGCCATTGCTCCCCAAGCAACTGAATCTATATGAAGCTGATATAGCGGCGCTGACGGATGCCGGGGGATTGCTCGAGTCGGCCAGGGAATTACGGAGGCGGATCGAGACGATCGATGAGAAGGAACACGTTGCGAAGATTGAATCGCCGCTCAATGGACGAGAGATATGCGAATTGCTCGAGATTAACCCAGGGCGCCTCGTCGGCGAGTATAAGGCGAGACTATTGGACGCGGTCCTTTCGGGCGAGCTCGAGAACGAGAAGGGGGCCGCATCCGAATATCTCAGGGAATTGCACGCCAGGGGCATCTGATGCCGCCGCGTGTCGAATTGAATTGAGCCTGCGCGATTGATTGCTTGCAGGAGACATCAACACAACTACAATGGTGACTTATGAATAAAGATTTTCTGAAATCGGAGTTTGACGCGGCCGTATCGGCTGCGGCCGCGGAATTCGGATGGGAACTGCCCGATGCGCTCGAGATCACATTCGGGGTGCCCAAGTCCGAGGACCTGGGCGATTATAGCTGCAACATAGCGATGGTTCTCGCAAAGCAGCTCAAGACGAATCCCAGGAAGGCCGCAGAGGCGATCGTCACGAAATTGTCGGGCAAGGCAGAATTCATAGACCGTCTGGAGGTGGCAGGCCCAGGATTCATCAATATCTTCCTCAAGGACGCTTGGTGGCAGAGCACGATTCGCGAGGCCATAGAGAATGGTGCCGAGTTCGGGAAATCTCCCTCGAAGAATCCGAAGAAGATCCAGATCGAGTTCGTCTCTGCAAATCCGGTGGGGCCACTCAACGTGGTCAGCGCAAGGGCGGCCGCTCTCGGCGATTCGATGGCGAACCTGCTCAGGGCGGTCGGCAATGAGGTCGAGCGCGAATACTACGTCAACGATGCCGGGAACCAAGTCATAACCTTCGCCCAGTCGGTCGCATCTCGGTATATGACGCTCATCGGGCGCGACTATCCTTTTCCCGAAAATGGCTACCTGGGTGACTATATCGAGGAAGTCGCCCAACACATCTACGACGAACACGGCGACGAGTTTGCAGCGTTGGCCGATGACGACGGAGTATTCACTCGCTTCCGCGATGCTTCTCTCGGGATTATGATCGAGAGCCAGCAGAGGACGCTCCACGACTATGGCGTCGACTTCGAAGTCTGGTTCAGTGACAGGGCGATCCGCGAAAAAGGGGCGCTCGACGAGGTGATGGTTCTGCTGGACGGCTCCAATAAGGCCTTCGAGGCGGAGGGTGCGAAGTGGTTCAGGGCGACCGATTTCGGGGACAACCGGGACCGCGTTCTAATAAAGAACGACGGGGAGGCGACCTACCTTCTAGGAGACCTCGCCTATCACAGAGATAAGTATCAGAGAGGCTTTGACACGTTGATCGATATCCTCGGCCCCGACCACCAGGGGCAAGTGCAAGGGCTGCTTGGCGGCATCGAAGCGATGGGCTTCGATCCGAATAAGATGAAGATGATCATATCGGGCCATGTCCGTCTCTTGAGGGAGGGGAATGCGCTCGCCATGTCGAAAAGGGCCGGCGATTTCATCTCGATGGACGAGCTGCTCGAAGATGTCGGCAAGGACGCCGCAAGGTACTTCTTTCTCCTCAGGAGCGCGTCATCGCACCTCGACTTCGACATGGACCTTGCAAAGAAGGAGACGCCCGAAAACCCAGTCTATTACGTCCAATACGCCCACGCCCGTGTCCGAAGCATCTTCAAGAAGGCAGAGGAGAAGGGTGTCGATTACGACTCGGATCTGTGCGCCGCGGACCTCTCGCTGCTTGGACAGGATGAGGCTCGCATCGCAAAGCGGCTCTGCCGCTTCGAAGAGATGATAGAGCGCTCCGCAGAGAGGTTGGAGCCGCACAACATCTGCTACTATTTGATGGACCTCGCGTCGGAATTCCACAGCTACTACAACAAGACGAAGGTGCTGACCGAGGATCCGCCCCTGACATCCGCAAGGCTCGCGCTCTCAGAGGCGGTTCGCCAGGTGATCGCAAACGGTCTCGCACTGATCGGTGTCTCCCCTCCGGACGCAATGTAGGTCGATGACTTTTCCTAAGGTGTAAAATGCCAAAGCGCAAGAGAACGCCCTGCTCCATCATCGTAACGAACTACAACGGCAAGCACCTGCTCGCGGAATGCCTGCAGTCGGTCATCGAAGCGGCAAAGCAGCACGACAAGAGAGATGAGATCATCGTCGTGGACGACCGCTCGAAGGACGGAAGCTGCGCATTCATCAGGAAGAACTTCCCGTCGATCGAATTGCAGGCGAACCAGACAAACGTCGGATTTCAAAGAGCATCAAATATCGGAGCCATGATCGCAAAGCACCCCATCATCGTCCTTTTGAACAACGACGTTGCGGTCGAGCCAGACTCGATAGCGAAGCTCTGCGAGTGCTTCGATCGCTACAGGGACCTTTTCGCAGCTTCCGCGAGGCTATTCGGCTGGGACAGGGACTCCTACCTTGCGGGACGGCGAGTGGCGATATTCGAAGAGGGCCACTTCCGGCTCCGCGACACAGGGCCAGATGAGAAAGAGGAGAGGCTGACCCTCTTCGCGACCGGCGGGGCTGCAGCTTTCGACAGGGAGAAATTCCTCGAACTGGGCGGCTTCGACAACATATTCCACCCGCTCTACTGGGAGGATATCGACACCTGCTACAGGGCACAAAAACGCGGCTGGCCCGTCATATATGCACCCGACGCGGTCATGTATCACAAGCACCAGGCCACGGTCGCCGAGGGCGAGGGTAGAAAGCGGATAAGGCTGATAACCGCCCGCAATAGCTATATCTTCCTCTACAAAAACATCCTCGACAAAAGCATGCTCTGGGAGCACATCCTCTTCAGCCTAAAATTCTTTGCGGCCGACTCCCTCAAGGGCGAATTCCGCTTTCAGAGGGCCTTCCTCCTCGCGATGCCCAGATTAATTAGAATCCTCAAGAGAAGGTCCGCAGAGAAAAAAGCCCACCTCATCCCCGACAGGGAACTCATCGCCAGTATCCTCGGGGGAGACCCAGCCCAATCTCGGATTTAGGATTGCGGATTGAGATTGATCAGAAGCTTGATCCACGAAGTGACTGTGGTCGATGTCAATAGATTAGTTTGGATTTACCCATGGTTTTTGGTCCCTCATTA